>NZ_CAXBFR010000058.1:0-16727 GCF_963975005.1 uncultured Flavobacterium sp. | reverse complement strand
TTGGCCCATAAGTAGTCGTTCCTAAATTGGAACACGAATTTATAGTCCATAATTGAGCATTCATTTGACTAAAAGCAAATAATGCAAAAATCCAGAAGGTAATTTTTTTCATAAATATTTGATGTTTTGTGTTTTACAAAAAAAGTTTTTAAAATAATATTAATAAGTTAACAAAGAGTTAACGGTAATATTTCAAAAAAAACTTTGCTTTATAACAATTATTTGATAAAAGTATAGTAGATATTATTATAAAACAATCTCTAAATTTAATAAAACATCAATAATTGAATTTAATAACATAATAATAAAAAAATGTTATAAAAAAACTCGCAATGTTGATTGCGAGTTTTTATAATAAAATAAAAAATATTTTTAAATACTTGGTACTTGTACCATTTCATTAGCGTCAGCAGAATAATCTACACCTTCAAAGCCAAAGCCAAATAAATTTAAGAAGTCTTGTTTGTAACCTGCTAAATCTCCAATTTCAGATAAGTTTTCTGTAGTAGCTTTTTCCCATAGCACTGTAATTTTTTCTTGAATGTCATCACGCATTTCCCAATCATCAATTCTAATTCTTCCTTTGTCATCTAATGGAATTTCTTTTCCTGTAAAAACTCTATCAGCGTATAAACGTTGGATTTGTTCAATACAACCTTCATGAATTCCTTCTTCTTTCATTAATTTATACAGTAACGATATATATAAAGGTATAACTGGAATTGCCGAACTTGCTTGAGTAACTAATGCTTTATTTACAGAAACATAAGCTTTCCCGTTAAGGTCTTTTAAATTATCTGTAATCTCAAAAGCAGTAGCTTCTAAATGATCTTTTGCACGACCAATGGTTCCTTTTCTATAAACTGGTTCTGTTAATGATGGGCCAATATATGAATAAGCAATAGTTGTTGCTCCATCAGCTAATAAATTTTCACTTTTTAAAGCTTCCATCCACATAGCCCAATCTTCTCCACCCATTACGGTAACCGTATTATCTATATCTTCTTGATTAGCCGGATCAATTGAAACTTGTGTTACGTTTCCTGTATGAAAATCAACCGTTTTGTTTGTGAAATTTTGTCCAATAGGTTTTAAAGTCGAACGATGTAAAACTCCAGTTTTTGGATGCATTCTTAAGGGTGAAGCTAAACTATAAATCACTAAATCAACTTGACCTAAATCCGCTTTAATCATGTCTAAAGTTTGTCTTTTAACTTCATCAGAAAAAGCATCGCCATTTATACTTTTTGCATATAAACCAGCTTTAGTGGCTTCTTGTTCAAAAGCAGCCGAATTATACCAACCTGGTGAAGCTGTTTTTCCTTCTGATGGTGGTTTTTCAAAGAAAACTCCAATTGTAGATGCATCTGAACCAAAAGCACTTGAAATTCTTGAAGCCAAACCAAATCCTGTTGAAGCACCAATTACTAATACTTTCTTTGCTCCATCAATTTTTCCTTTTGATTTTATATATTCAATTTGATTTTTTACATTTTGTTCGCAGCCTTTTGGATGAGCTGTTAAACAAATAAATCCTCTCATTCTTGGTTCAATTATCATCTTTTTATTTTTTTATTATTTAGTTTATATGTTGTGAAATTTAATTTGTTAGACAAATATAAATGAATATATTAATTCAACAATGCTTTTGCGTGATTGATTGCTGATTCAGAAATATCTTTACCTGACAGCATTTCAGCAATTTCCACTACTCTTTCGTCATCTGTTAACAACTTAATCTCTGAAATTGTATCGTTGTTCTGTGTGACTTTAAACACTTTGTAATGCTGATTTCCTTTAGAAGCAATTTGAGGTAAATGTGTAATCGCAAAAACTTGCATTTTATTACTCATTATTTTCATGATTTCTGCCATTTTTAAAGCAATTTCACCTGAAACTCCTGTGTCAATTTCGTCAAAAATTATGGTTGGTAATTTTGAATAATCTGTTAAAACAGCTTTAATTGACAACATTATTCTAGACATTTCTCCACCAGAAGCTACTTTTTTAATAGGTTCTAATTTTGAACCTTTATTGGCTGAAAACAATAAGTTAATTTGATCTTTTCCAAATTTATTATAGCTTTCCGTTGGTGTAATTTCAAACTCAAATTGCGCATCAGGCATTCCTAATTGCGTTATGATTTGAGTGATTTGAATAATAAATATTTTAGAAGCTTTTTGTCTGGCTTGTGTAATTATTGAAGCTTGTTTATCTAACGTTTCTTTAGAAATTGAAATTTGGCTTTCTAGCTTTTTAATTAATGAATCAATATCGTCAAACTTAACTACTTTTTGTTCTAGATTTTCTTGAACTTGAAGCAGTTCTTCTATTGAATTAGCTTGATGCTTCTTTTGTAAATCATAAATAGCTTGCAACTTATTATTTACCAATTCTGTTCTGCTTGGATCATCAATTAGTTTTTCGGCTAACGATTCATTTTCTGCAATAATATCTTCTATTTCGATTAAAGAAACGGTAATTCTTTCATGTAAATCATTGAATTCAGATGAAATTAAAGCAATCTTTTGTAAACTCGATTTTACTTCTT
Organism: uncultured Flavobacterium sp.; assembly: GCF_963975005.1. GTDB lineage: Bacteria > Bacteroidota > Bacteroidia > Flavobacteriales > Flavobacteriaceae > Flavobacterium. Next base: position 14,176 of record NZ_CAXBFR010000058.1, on the reverse strand, counting down.
TTAAATTAGCTAAAAGTCCAATTTCTTCTTGGTTCGAAATAGCTATAACTCTACTTATATTCTCCTTTAAAAATTCAACATTGTTTAGTTTTTCTGATTCTATTTCTAGCTCTTCTTGTTCTCCAACTTTTAATTTTGCTTTTTCTAATTCTTCAAATAAAAATAGATTGTACTCTTGTTCTTTTCCTAAAGTTTCTTTTTCAGCTACAATTTTCTTTAATTCGGATTGAAAAGCTTTGTGCTTTTTTAATTCAGCTTGAAAATTATAAATGATACTTTCATTAGTAGCCACTTTATCTAATAAATCAATTTGATATTCTTCATTAATTATATTTCTTGTTTGAAATTGCGAATGAATATCAATAAGATAATTTCCTAATTCTTGTAGTTCTTGCAAATTAACTGGACTATCATTTACAAAAGCACGTGATTTTCCTGAAGGCAAAATTTCTCTTCTAATTATTGTATTGTCCTCATAATCTAAATTCAAAGATTCAAACAATTCCTTTAAATTATAATTTAAAACAGAAAAATGAGCTTCAATAATGCATTTCTGTTCTTTATCCTTCAGCGAAGATAAGTCAGCTCTATTTCCTAAAACCAAACCTAAAGCACCTAATAAAATAGATTTTCCTGCACCAGTTTCACCAGTAATAATAGAGAAATTTGTAGAGAAATTAATCTCTAACGATTCTATAAGTGCGTAGTTTTTAATATATAACGATTGAAGCATGTAGTTTGTAAATAAGCTTCAAATTTAAGCAAAAAGATAAGACTTAAAAACGCTTATCTAATTTTATTCCATTTACTTGAATTAAGAGGCGAAATTTTATTTAATATTTCTAATAATTCATTGTTTGGCATTGTTGGTCCACCAGAAAAAACGCTTACGATTTCATCTGATTTTGCATCAAAAAAAGTTCTAGTTAACAACGCATTTGGTCTTACCTTATTAATTTGAGAGATAGTTTTAATGGATTCAAGTATTTTTTCTTTAGCTGCTTTTTGATCTTCAGCCATTAAATCTAATCCTTTTAAATGGTATTCGTATAATGCTTTTCTGTAAGGTGAATAAGTACTAGACAATATATCTGAAATAATATAATATCTGTTATTGTATTTTGCATCTGATTGACTCCAACCACCATAACCACTTGATTGTGCTAAATTCATGATTCCAGACGCAATTTCTAATTGTTTTGTACCGCCCATCTCTTCAAATGAATCTTTGTCTAATCCTATAACAACATTAGCATAATAAGCCAAAATTGAAATTAAATTTGAAGTATAACTATTTGGATCGTAAATAAAATTCTCATATTCAATATATCTAAAATTCACATCATTATCGTTAAAATTAACAATTGGCGAAGTATAACTAGAATTAAATATTGGTCTTGAAGATTGTAATTGTAGTGTCGCTCCAAAATTATTTGAATCATAAGACGCAATATTTAAGAAAAAAGAACATTCAACTTTCTCGTTTTGCTCATATTCTTGATTGGTAAATTTTGTGTTATTTAAAAACTCCGTCATTTGCGTTTGAAGGGTTTTAAATATTTGTGTATTAACATTCGTTACTCTATCATAATTAATTGTAACAGTAGCTTTTAACTCTTGCGCATTAGCGTTACAAACTAGGATTAAAAAGGCAACTATAAATGTTAATTTCTTCATTTTATGTATTTTATTTTTGAAAATAATGCACTACCTTTTCTATGATATCTTGTGCAACTTCTTCTTTAGATTTTAATTCTACTGGTTCTATTGAAAAATTTTTGTCAATAAAAGTAACTTTATTTGTTGGTTTACCAAAACCAGCTCCTTCATCATTTAATGAATTAAGAACTATCAAATCTAAGTTTTTTTTCTGAATTTTCGCTTTTGCATTTTCAATTTCGTTTTCAGTTTCTAATGCAAAACCTATTAAAAATTGATTTTTCTTTTGTACTCCTAAAGAAGCTAAAATATCTTTTGTCTTCTCTAACTCTATAGTTAACGTAGAATCGTTCTTTTTTATTTTTTGGGAAGCCACATTTTTTGGACGATAATCCGCAACAGCAGCAGCAGCAATAGCTACGTCTACATTCGAAAAGTTAAGTTGACAAGCATCATACATTTCTTGAGCTGAAGTTACTTTTATCAATTCAACCAAATGATGGTTCATAGTTTGATTGGAAGGACCAGAAACTAAAATTACTTTAGCACCTAATTGAGCTGCTTCGAAAGCAATATCATAACCCATTTTTCCAGAAGAATGATTTCCTATAAAACGAACAGGATCAATGGCTTCATAAGTTGGACCGGCTGTGATAAGTATTTTTTTTCCTTTTAAAGGCAATTTGCTTTCAATATCTTTTTCTAAAAATAAAATAATGTTTTCAGGCTCAGCCATTCTTCCTTCTCCGGATAATCCACTAGCTAATTCACCGCTTTCAGCAGGAATTATTTTGTTTTTAAAACTAGCTAATTTTTCAAAACTAGCTAAAGTTGAAGGATGTTTATACATATCTAAATCCATTGCTGGAGCAAAATAAACAGGACATTTTGCAGAAAGATATGTAGCTAATAATAGATTATCACAAGTTCCGTTAGCCATTTTGGATAATGTATTGGCAGTTGCTGGTGCAATGACCATATAATCTGCCCAGAGACCTAAATCAACATGGTTGTTCCACATTGCATTTTCGTCATCTTCATTATAAAAACTGGTATAAACTGGATTTTTAGATAAGGTAGATAATGTTAAAGGAGTAACAAAATCTTTAGAAGCAGGTGTCATTACAACTTGTACTTGAGCACCTGCTTTTATGAAGAGTCTAACTAAAGACGCTGTTTTGTAGGCAGCAATTCCACCAGAAATACCTAGTAAGATTTTTTTACCGCTTAAAACAGACATATTTTTATTGATTTTTTGAATCTCTGTAATAGATTTTACCTTCTAACCATTCTTGAACAGCTAAAGCGTGTGCTTTTGGTAATTTTTCGTAAAATTTTGAAACCTCAATTTGTTCTTTGTTTTCGAAGATTTCTTCTAAACTGTCATTGTAAGTTGCAAATTCTTCTAACTTTTCAATTAACTCCTTTTTAATGTCAGCATTGATTTGATTAGCTCTTTTTGAGATAATTGTAATAGCTTCATACACATTTCCTGTTGGAGCTTCAATTTCATTCTTGTTGTAAGTAACTGTGTTTACTGGAGCAGTTGTTTTCTTTAAATCCATCTTAATTATTTGAATATAGCGTTAATTCTTTTTCAATTTCTACTAATTGTTTATCAGCAGTTTCTTTGTATTTAGTATCACTTCTAAATTTCAATAGCGTTTCATAAGCTAGTTTAGCATTAGTCAAACGTTCTTGTTTTTTTGAATCAATACTGTTTAATGCATATTGATACAATGTGTCAAATTTATAATAAAGAGCATCTTCTTTATACTTTGTTCCAGGATAATCAGCTAAAAAATTATCTAATACTTTTATTGGCGCATTAAAATCTCTATAATATTCAGCAATTGAGTTATATTGTTTAGCATTTTCAAATGCTTTTTTTTCTAATTTATCTGTTAATTCTTTAACCAAGACATTTGCCATTGGCATATAATCTGATTTTGGATAAGTATCAATAAAGCTTTGTAATTTTTCTAATGCTTTGTATGTATCTGTTTGATCTAAGCTATATCTTGGCGATTTAGTATAAAAACATTTTGCTCCTAAAAAAGCTGCTTCTTCTCTCTTTTCACTCTTAGGATAGTTTGATGCAAAACTTTCAAAGGCATAACCTGCTAAATAATACTGCTCTGTTTCGTAATACGATTTTGAAAGCATGTAAAATATTTTCTCTGCATTAGGCTTCCCTCTTAAAGAAGGACTAGCTTGCTCTAATAAAGCAATCGTTTTTTTGTACTTTCCACTTTCATAATAATCAGCCGCTAATTTTGTTTTAACAGCTAAGTCATCAGATTTTAATGCTTTTTGATATTCACTACATGAGCCAAAAGCAAATGCGATAAGAAGTATGTAAATTATTTTATTCATCAATGTTTTTTTAACTTATTAAGTTCTAAATTGATAGACCATAAAAAGCAGTCGGCAAATTTAGGGAATATTTATGGAGTATAAAAATCTTTTTTAGCTTATGTTTTTGGTAAAATCATCTAATCTTTTAGCCAAGTTATCATCTACACTGACCAAAGGTAATCGAACTGTGTTTTCTGACAAACCTCTAGATTTAAAGACTTCTTTAATTCCGGCTGGATTGCCTTGTTCAAAAATCATATCAATTGAATCGGCTAATTTGTAATGCAATTCATATGCTTCATTCGCTTTTCTTTGCAATCCTAATCGAACCAATTCAGAAAATTCTTTTGGAAAACCTTGCCCAATTACAGAAATCACTCCTGCTCCACCTGCTAAAACCATTGGTAATGTAATCATATCATCTCCAGAAATCACTAGAAAATCTTTTGGTTTATTTTGAATTAATTTCATAGCTTGAACAATATCTCCAGCTGCTTCTTTTAAAGCAATTACATTTCTAAAATCATTTGCTAATCTTAAAACTGTTGATGGCAACATATTACTTCCTGTTCTTCCAGGAACATTATATAAAATTATTGGAAGTGGCGAAGCTTCTGCAACCTTTTTAAAATGCTGATATATTCCTTCTTGTGTTGGTTTATTATAATATGGTGAAACTGACAAAACTGCTGAAAAACCAGTAAAATCTCTAGTTTGTAATTCTTCTACAACTTCTAAAGTATTATTTCCTCCTACACCTAAAACCAAAGGTAATCTTCCTGCATTGGCTTCTTTAATAGTTTCTATAACTAAATCTTTTTCTGTTTTATTTAATGTTGCCGATTCTGCAGTTGTACCTAAAACAACTAAATATTCAACTCCACCATCAATTACGAAATTCACAATTTGAGATAAAGCATCAGTATCAACTGAAAAATCTTTTCTAAATGGTGTGACCAATGCAACACCAGTTCCTACAAACATATGCATATTATATCTTTTTTAAAATTTTTAAATAATCAAACAAAACTTGAGTAAAATCAATGTGTTTTTCTACAAAAGTGTTAATAAAAAAATGGTTTAAATCTTTATTTACTGAAGCAAATCCTACCTTAAATTTAGCTTTTGATGAAGCTGTAATCAACTCTAAATTAGCATTACTTATATCATAATAACTTACCAATAAATCAAAGGGAAAAGCTGTAAAATTATCAATTTCTCCTTTAGAAAAACTTCCGGTAAAACCTATATCATTTTTTGTATAATAAGGATATTCTATACTTTCGTCTTTCTTTGGCTTTTTCCTATAAACCAGTAAGTTCACTTTAAATTGTCCGTTGGTATATTTTTTAAATTCATTAACCAATTTATCTTTATCCAAAAAATGAATTCCATCAACAAGAACACCAATTGTTTTTACTGGTTCTTTGTTAACTGCTGGTAAACCTGAAGCTAACAATTTATTAACATTCTTTTTTACCAAAAAATCTTTAATAGTTCTATAAAACATAGTATTTTTACCAACTACAAAATTAAATTATTCATCTCAGATTATGAGGGTAAAAGTAAAAAAGATTAACGCATTTTCAGCCTATTTTGTTATATTATTAACATTTATAAGTCTAGTTTCTTGTAAATCAAAAAACTATTATAATTACGAAGTCAAAGGTTCGAAAATAAACATCAATGAAAAAAATGATACTGATAGTGAAATTGAAAAATTTATAACACCTTTCAGAACACATATCACTAAAGACTTAGATAGTGTTTTAGCATATTGTCCAGAAACTTTAGAAAAAAGCAATGGAAAATGGGAAACAAATATTGGGTCATTTTTAGCAAATATTACAAGTAATCTAGCCAATCCAATATTTGAAAAAAGAACAAATAAATCTATTGATATTTGTCTTTTAAACCATGGTGGAATTCGTTCCATTATACCCAAAGGCAATGTAACCTCAAGGACTGCTTACAATGTTATGCCATTTGAAAATAGTGTAATTGTTGTTGGTTTGTCAGGTTTAAAAATTAAGGAATTAGCTGATTATTTCATTAAAGAAAGAAAACCACACCCGTTACATGGTTTAAAAATATATGTAAACAAAAACCTTGAAATCACAAAACTTGAAATTAACAATGAACCTATTGATAATTCAAGAATTTACTACGTAGCAACATCTGATTATTTAGCTAACGGAGGCGACAATATGTCTTTTTTTGTGGAAAGTCAAGAAAAATACGATTTAGATTATAAAATAAGAAACCTACTTATTGATTATTTCAACAAAGTTGACACCCTTGAAATGTATTTAGAAAAAAGCGTAGTTGAGGAAAATTAGAATTACAAAATAACATACTATTTATATAATTTTCAGCAACATAAGATGCTGAAATAAATTCAGTACTAATGAAAAGAAGAGCATTTATAAAAAATACAGCAGCTACTTCGAGTCTATTGACTTTTGGAGGGTTGTCTTTAACTAGTTTTGATTCTGTTGATACCATCAAAAAACTGACTATTCTTCATACTAATGATACACATAGTCATATTGATCCATTTCCTGCGGATGACCCAAGAAATCCAAATCAAGCTGGTGCTGCCCGAAGAGCTACGGTAATTGACAAAATTAGAAAAGAAGAAGATAATGTATTGCTACTAGATGCTGGTGATATTTTTCAAGGAACACCTTATTTTAACTATTATGGTGGCGAATTGGAGTTCAAAATAATGAGCATGATGCAATATGATTTAGCAACTTTAGGGAATCATGATTTTGATAATGGAATTGATGGTTTTTATTCGCAATTACCTCATGCAAAATTTGATTTCGTCTCGGCTAATTATGATTTTAAAAATACCATTTTAGACGGCATTGTAAAACCTTATAAAACCTTTAAAAAAGCTGGTTTAAAGATTGGGGTTTTTGGTTTAGGAGTAGAATTAGAAGGATTGGTTGATAAAAAACTTTACAAAGAAACGGTTTACAACAATCCTGTAGATGTTACAAAAGATATTGTTCGTCAATTAAAAGAAGTAGAAAAATGTGATTTGATTATTTGCCTTTCACATCTTGGTTTTAAATACAAAAGCGAACCCAATAAAATTTGTGATGTCCTTTTAGCCCAACAAACAAAAGATATTGATTTAATTATTGGTGGACATACCCATACTTTTTTAGACAAACCAGTAATCGAAAAAAATACAGCTGGTAAAGATGTGTTAATTAATCAAGTTGGCTGTTATGGTATTAATCTTGGAAGAATAGATTTTTATTTTTCAAAAGATGAAAAATATGCAGATCAAACAAAAAACATTGTTATTTAATTTCAAATATTTTATTTCTATTTAATTCATAACTAAGTAAAAAATAGTAAACTAATAGTTGTGGCAGAAAAACCATGTATTTCAACACATGTATTTCATTATAAAAAACATAAAAAACATAGAAAACATCATTTACAACAAAGCAAACAACAATGACTTGAAGATTTGTATTAACTCTATTTGGATTAACAATATATTTTATTGTTAATAAAACACTCATAACAAAAACGAGCATAGAATAAAGAAAAAACAACGGATAATGCTTCACGTTTTGAACAATCAACATGTCATTTACTACCCAAACAACATACAGAAAGAGTAAAAAAACAATACTAAAAGACAAGTAAAATATAAAGTCTAATTCCCTTAAATTTTTAAATTTCATTGTTTTAAAAATAAAAATAGTTAAAACAAAATAAGCTATTGCATTTAAAAAAACACAAAACATATTATTAATATCAGGTTCAGTTAACAAATGAAATAAATCAGTAAAATACAAAGAAATTAATACTATAATAAAATACCACTTAAAATTAAATTTAATCATTCTAAGGTAAATTAATAAAATGGTAGGTGCTGTTAAAACATTTATTACAATATGTAAAAAATCTAATTCAAAATAAATTGAAATAAATTGAAATATAACCAAACTGAAATATAAATTTAATAGTCGAGCATTATCCATTTAATAAGTCATTAAATTGAAATTCATTTATAATTGGAACATTTAATTTATTTGCTTTTTCTAATTTTGATGGTCCCATATTATCACCGGCAATAACATAATCGGTTTTAGAAGAAATCGAACTACCTACTTTTCCACCGTTAGCTTCTATAGCTTTTTTAAGATCATCTCTAGAATAAATCTCAAAAACACCTGAAACAACAAATATTTTTCCTGTTAATTTATCAGAAAGACTTGTGTCATTTTCAGCATTGATTTCTAATTGAACACCGTAATTTTTTAATCTTTCAATAATAAGCCTATTTTCTTGATTTTCAAAAAATAACACAACACTTTGTGCAATTTTTTCACCAATTTCATCAACTAAAACTAAATCCATTAAACTTGCCTTAGCAATAGCGTCAATATTTTCATAATGTTTAGCTAATTTTTTGGCTACTGTTTCACCAACATATCTAATTCCCAAAGCATATAAAACTCTTTCAAAAGGCACGTTTTTAGAATCTTGAACACCTTTTACCAAGTTTTCGGCTGACTTTTCTGCCATTCGTTCTAATGGAATAATTTGCTCTTTTTGCAATTCATACAAATCAGCATAATTAGAAACTAAACCCGCATTAAAAAGTAAAGCTACAGTTTCTCCACCAAGACCTTCAATATCCATTGCTTTTCGAGAAATATAATGCTGAATTCTTCCTATAATTTGTGGTGGACAACCATAAAAATTTGGACAATAATGATTTGCTTCACCTTCAATTCTGACTAATTCTGTATTACATTCTGGACAATTGGAAATGTATTTTGTTGGTTCTGAATTTGGTTTTCTTTGCGTCAAATCAACAGCAATAATTTTAGGGATAATTTCTCCTCCTTTTTCAACAAAAACAGTATCTTCAACTCGAACATCTAATTTTTTAATTTGATCCGCATTGTGCAAGGAGGCTCTTTTAACAATGGTTCCAGCTAATTGTACTGGTTCTAAATTTGCAACTGGTGTTATTGCTCCAGTTCGACCAACTTGATAAGAAATAGAATTTAAAATTGTACTGACTTGTTCCGATTTAAACTTATAAGCCATTGCCCAACGAGGTGATTTGGCTGTATAATCCAATTCGTTTTGGTATTGAATTAAATTTACTTTCACAACCACTCCATCAGTTTCATATGGCAAATTGTGACGATGCGTATCCCAATAATCAATAAACTGAAAAACTTCTTCTAAATTTTTAGCTAATTTGGATTGATTTGGGACTTTAAATCCCCAATCTCTCGCTTTTTGTAAAGCTTCATTTTGTGTGGTTAAATCTAAATTATTTCCAATTATTGAATACAATAAACAATCTAAAGGACGTTTAGCAACCTCAGCACTGTCTTGGAGCTTCAAACTTCCAGAAGCAGTATTTCTTGGATTTGAATAAGGTGTTTCTCCGATTTCAATTAAGTCTTGATTCATCTTTTCGAATCCTGCAAAAGGCAAAACAATTTCCCCACGAATATCAAATTTTTCAGGATAATCTCCTTTTAATTTAATCGGAACCGCTTTTATGGTTTTAATATTATTTGTTACATCATCTCCTTGAAAACCATCACCACGAGTAACTGCTCGTTTAAGCAAGCCATTTTCATAACTAATGCTTATAGATGCACCATCATACTTTAATTCACAAGTATATTCGATTGCAACATCACCTACTATCTTTTTACAGCGTATTTCCCAATCTTGCAAGTCTTCTTTAGAATAGGAGTTATCAAGAGAATACATTCTATATTCATGCATAACCGTTTCAAAATTCTTCGTTATTGTTCCTCCAACTCTTAAAGTAGGAGAATTTTCATCAAAAAATTCAGGATATTTAGCTTCTAATTCTTGTAATTCTTTTAGCTTTAAGTCAAAATCATAATCAGAAATCGTAGGATTATCCAATACATAATAGTCATAATTATGTTGATTTAATTCGGCACGAAGCTTCGTAATGGTGTCTAAAACGCTCATAAAACTAGTTATTGATAAGATGTTCTAATTTGGAATACAATTCACCTTTGCTTATGATTCCTCCTTCTTTAATGATTTTAAAAAGAGCTTGATTTCTATCTTGTGAAATATCTTTTTTTCCTTTTTGAATTTCAACATTATCCGAAAACATATGCTCACTCAACCAATCAATACCTTCTTTAGTAAAAAAATCAACGTCTTTATTGTTTGTGTTGATAATTAGAGAATAAACTATAGTGTCAATACATTTGAATAAAAAAATATAATTCGTAGAAAAATGATCTATAAAATTGACATTTGCTAAGGCTCTTTCCCAAATTAAATCTGAAAAAACGTCGATTTCTTGCAAGGCTATTTGAGGTTTAGTCTCTTTTATTTCATCCCATTCTTTTTTATCAATAGTCTGGGTAGCAAGGAAATTTATAAATTCAGGATGCAATTCTTCTAGTTGTTCTTTTGTAAGTCTAGCGTATTTCATTAATTGGTGTAAATAGAAATGTAAAGATAAAAAAAAAGCCCTCCAAAATGGAAGGCTTTTAATAGATATTTATGAAAATTATGCTTTATCAGCAATAACTTCATAAGCTAATTCAACAATTACATCTCTGTGTAATCTTACGTTAGCTGAATATTTACCAGTACGTTTAACGATTCCACTTGAAATGAATTTTCTGTCAATTGAATGTCCATTACTCGCTAAAGCTTCTGCAATATTAGCACTTGTGATAGATCCAAATAATTTTTCTCCACCTGCTTTTGCAGAAATTTTAATTTCTAGAGCGTTTAATGCTTCTGCAATTTTATTTGCATCATCCACTAATCTTTGCTCTTTGTGTGCTTTTTGCTTTAAATTTTCAGCTAATACTTTTTTAGCTGAAGGAGTTGCTAAAATTGCAAATCCTTGAGGAATTAAAAAATTACGTCCGTAACCGTTTTTTACCGTTACTGTATCGTCTTTAAATCCTAAATTTTGAACGTCTTGTTTTAAGATAAGTTCCATGTTGTTGTCCTTTTTAAATAGAAGTTAGGTTTCGTTAAATTGAAAACCAACAACTTAATTATTAATATTATTTCATTAAATCTGCCACATATGGCATAATTGCAATATGTCTTGCTCTTTTAACTGCAACAGATACTTTTCTTTGGTACTTTAATGAAGTTCCAGTTAATCTACGTGGTAAAATTTTACCTTGTTCGTTAACAAACTTTAATAAGAAATCTGCATCTTTATAATCGATATACTTGATACCCGATTTTTTAAAACGACAATATTTCTTTTGTTTGTTTGTATCTATATTTAAAGGAGTAAGATATCTAATATCACCCTCTTTTTTACCTTTTGCTGATTGCTCTAAAGATGCCATAATTAGTTTGATTTAGCTTTTAATTTGTCTCTTCTTCTTTCTGCCCACGAAATTGCGTGTTTGTCTAATGATACAGTTAAAAAACGCATAACTCTTTCGTCACGTTTAAATTCTGTCTCATAACCTACTAGAATATCTGCAGGTGCTTCAAATTGAAATAAGTGATAAAAACCACTTTTTTTGTGTTGGATTTCGTAAGCTAATTTTTTTAAGCCCCAGTCCTCTTTGGCTACCATCTTTGATCCTTTAGAAGTAAGAAAATCTTCAAACTTGCTAACTGTTTCCTTTATCTGTTGCTCAGATAAAACGGGATTCAAGATGAAAACAGTTTCATAATGATTCATACTATTAAATTTATTTTGTTATAAAATTGGGTGCAAAAGTAAGTCTTTTATAACTAACTTACAAACATTCTATAAAAATTTATTGCTTTTAAATATAACCCTTATTTTTCTGAATAAATTTGTGTATTATAATGATTAACAATATATTTACACCGTAGTAACACATGACCTTGATAAATGAAATTAAACTGTATAGTTGTTGATGATAGTGCATTACAGCGAATAACTGTAACAAAGCTTATCAGTGAAAATCAATTCTTACATCTTGTTGGTGAATTTTCCAATGCAACTGATGCCAAAAACTGTATATCAACAAAAAATATTGACTTAGTATTTTTAGATATTGAAATGCCTGTAATTAATGGTTTTGATTTTTTAGACGGCCTAAAAGTTAAGCCTCAAATTATTTTTATTACTGTTAAAACTGAATACGCACTTAAAGCATTCGATTATAATGCCACGGATTATCTACATAAACCCTTGACAAAAGAACGTTTTAATTTAGCCGTTTCTAAAGCTTTTAATTTATTTACTCTTAAAAAAGAAACAAATGATGATGATGATGATTTTATCTTTATCAAAAGTAATTTAAAAAAGCTAAAAATATTTACTTCAAAAATTAGATGGATAGAAGCTTTTGGTGATTATGTAAAAGTAATTACTGAAGACGATAATCATTTGGTATTATCTACTATGAAAGCTTTTGAAAAAGATTTGCCTGCTGATAAGTTTATTAGAGTGCACAAATCCTATATTATAAACATAAATAAAGTGGAAACTTTCAATAGTAAATTTGCTGAAATTGACACCTTTAAAATTCCACTTAGTCGTAACAAAAAAGACAACTTAGTAGAAGCCTTAAAAAAGACTTCTTAATAATTATCTACATTTATAGTAACTTTTATAGCTCTATAAAACGCAATTGCCTCAAAACTATTCATTATTTTATGGATAGTTTTTTTAGTTAAAGATAAATTCTTCTCTTTTGGAATCTTAATTAAGATAGTTCTAATGTATTGGTTTCTAATTCTGCTTATAGCTGGTTCTTCTGGCCCAAGTATTGGCATTGGTAAATTTTGCGATAAGACATTATACAACCAAATGGAACCTTCTTTTAGTTTATCATAATCTTTATGCTTTAAAGTCAGTTTGATTAATTTATAAAATGGGGGATATTTAAAATTCTGCCGTTCATAAATCTGTTCCTTAAACATTGCACTATAATCATTACCTAGAACTTGTTGAATCGTATTGTGAAACACATTATAAGTCTGAATCATAACCAAACCTTTCTTTTCTGAACGACCAGAACGACCAGCTACTTGTGTCATCATTTGAAAAGCTCTTTCGTAAGCTCTAAAATCAGGTTGATTTAATAAATTGTCTGCATTTAGAATTCCAACTAAAGTCACATTATCAAAGTGCAATCCTTTGGCTAACATTTGTGTTCCCACTAATATATCTACTTCCCTATTCTTGAATGAATCTATAATTTTTTCGTACCCAAATTTTCCTCTAGTTGTATCTTGATCCATTCGACCAATATTTTTATCAGGAAAAATGGCTTTCAACTCCAACTCAATTTGTTCTGTTCCAAAACCTTTTGTAGTTAATTCAACCGATTGACAAGCGTGACAATGGGTTGGATTGGCAATTGAATAGCCACAATAATGACAACGCAATTGGTTTTTGTGTTTGTAATACGTTAGACTCACATCACAACTTGGGCAATTGGGTACATGACCACAAGTAATACATTCGACATAAGGTGAAAATCCTCTTCTATTTTGAAATAAAATGACTTGCTCACCTAATTCTAATGCATTTGAAATTCCTTCAATCAATTCATCCGAAAAATGACCGTTCATTCTTTTTCTGAAATACTTATCTTTCAAATCGATGAGTTTGATTTCAGGTAAAACTACGTTTCCGTAGCGTTCGGTTAATTCGACTAATTTATATTTGTTGGTTTTTACATTATAATAAGTTTCCAAACTTGGTGTTGCACTTCCTAATAGAATTTTGGCTTGATGTTGTTTCGCTAAAACCACTGCACAATCTCTTGCGTGATATCTTGGAGCTGGTGCTTCTTGTTTGTAAGTTTGTTCGTGTTCTTCATCAACCACAATTAAACCTAAATTTGAAAAAGGTAAAAACAAAGCACTTCGAACACCAATAACGACTTTTGCTTTTTCAGAATTTTCTAAAACTTGATTCCAAACTTCAATACGTTCGTTATTTGAATATTTGGAATGAAAAACAGCCACTTGATTTCCAAAATAAGCGACTAATCGTTGGACTAATTGTGTTGTAAGAGCAATTTCTGGCAACAAAAACAACACTTGTTTGTCTTTATTGATTTGTTCTTCTATAAGTTTGATGTAAATTTCGGTTTTACCTGAAGCTGTTACACCACCTGCAACATTAATACTATCGTTAATGTCTATT
>NZ_CAXBFR010000057.1:0-16913 GCF_963975005.1 uncultured Flavobacterium sp. | reverse complement strand
TCATCTGCAGCAAGGGATATTGACGTTAGCACCCAAAAAAATGAAGCAACTTCAACCTTAGAAGCAATTGTTTCAATGAATGGAAAAAAATTCAATCAAGAACTTATCGAGATTAATTATCCTCATATTCCCAAACAAACAATTTTACAACCTTCAACATCTAAATTAGTTAAATTAGATATTCAAACTAAAGGAAAAAACATTGGTTACATCAAAGGTGCTGGTGATGAAGTGGGTTCAAATTTAGAAAATTTAGGGTTTAATGTTACAACGATAAATCCAACCGAAATTTCACTAGAAAAACTTAAAAATTATGATGCTATTCTTGTTGGAATTCGTGCTTTCAATGTTGTAGAAGAATTGGCTTTCAAAAATAAAATTTTATTTGAATATGTAAATAATGGTGGAAATCTAATCGTTCAATATAATACAAATAGAGGGTTAGTCACCAATGATATTGCTCCATATAATTTAAAAATATCAAGAGATAGAGTCACAAATGAAAATGCAAAAGTGACATTTTTAGCTCCAAATCATGTTGTTTTAAATACACCCAATAAAATTACATCTAAAGATTTTGAAGGTTGGGTACAAGAACAAGGTTTATATTATCCTGATGAATATGCAAGTGAATTCACCCCAATTTTACAAGCAAATGATGAAGGTGAAACACCAACAAAAGGAGCTTTATTAATAGCAAAATACGGAAAAGGAAATTACATCTACACAGGTTTAAGTTTCTTTAGAGAATTACCAGAAGGTGTTAGTGGCGCTTATAGATTATTAGCGAATATTATAGCTTTGGAATAAAATTATTTTATTAGACTAAGTCACTTAGAAACTTAGTTTCTTAGAAATTAAAAAATATGAAAAAAGAAAAAAACAAATGGAAAATGAGTTACAGCATCGTTTTGGTGCTGAATGCTCTTTACATATTAGTGTTTTATTTATTAATGGAAATGTTCACTTAATATGGCAAATTTAGATTGGATTGTCTTATCGGTTACATTACTTTTTATTGTTATTTATGGAGCCATAAAAACAAAAGGAAGTGCTAATGTTAAAGACTATATTTTAGGAAACAACGAAACACCTTGGTTTACCGTTGGAATATCAGTTATGGCAACTCAAGCGAGTGCTATTACCTTTCTTTCTACACCCGGACAAGCCTATCATGACGGAATGGGGTTTGTTCAATTCTATTTTGGTTTACCTTTGGCTATGGTTGTAATTGCTTATACTTTTATACCAATATATCATAAATTAAAAGTTTACACAGCTTATGAATATTTAGAACAACGTTTTGATGTAAACACAAGGACTTTAGCCGCAATTTTATTCTTAATTCAAAGAGGTTTAGGAACTGGAATTACGATTTATGCTCCAGCTATTATTCTTTCGGCTTTATTAGGTTGGAATTTGTTTATGCTAAATATTATAATCGGTATTTTGGTTATTATTTACACAGTAACGGGTGGAACTAAAGCCGTAAATGTTACACAAAAACAACAAATGTTTGTGATTTTTTGTGGAATGGTTATAACGTTTGTAATTATTCTAAATCAATTACCTGAACAATTAGATTTTGGAAATGTTTTAAAAATTGCAGGTGCTAACGGTAAAATGGATATTCTTGATTTCTCCTATAATCCAGAAACACGTTATACGTTTTGGAGTGGAATCACTGGTGGATTTTTCTTGATGCTTTCTTATTTTGGAACAGATCAATCACAGGTGGGTCGCTATCTTTCTGGAAAATCTATAAAGGAAAGCCAAATGGGATTAATCATGAACGGAATTCTTAAAGTCCCAATGCAGTTTTTCATCCTTTTGACTGGAGTTTTGGTTTTTGTTTTTTACCAATTTAATAGTGCTCCATTGCATTTTAATCCAACCAATGTTACCAATATTGAAAATTCTAAATACAAAGAAGATTACAAAAAACTTGAAGATAAATTAGAAGTTATAAATGAAGAAAAGAATGTAATCAATCATATTTATATTGAGCAATTAAATCTTGAGTATGATAATAAAGCCTTGAAAAAAAACATGCAAAAGTTAACCATTCAAGAAAAAGAATTGCGAGAAGAAGCTAAAGAATTAATTGCGAAATCAGATTCAAAAGCCGAAACAAATGACAAAGATTATGTGTTCCTATATTTCATATTACATCATTTACCAAAAGGAATTTTAGGTTTATTATTAGCTGTTATCTTTAGTGCAGCCATGTCATCTAGTGCTTCGGGTTTAAATTCTTTAGCTGCAACTTCAACTATTGATATTTATAAAAGAAATAAAGAAGGTAAATCAGACAAACATTATGTTTATGCTACACAATATTTTACTTTATTTTGGGGATTAGTCGCTATCGGATTTGCTTGTATAAGTTCGCTATTTGAAAATTTAATTCAATTAGTAAATATCATTGGTTCAATATTCTACGGTACTGTATTAGGTATTTTTCTTGTCGGATTTTATATTCACTATGTAAAAGGAAAATCAATATTCATTGCAGCTTGTATTAGTCAATTGACCATATTTTACATTTTTTATATTGATGTAGTTAGTTTCCTTTGGTTAAATTTTATTGGAGCAATGTTTACAATTATTTTATCATTAAGTATTCAGCGATTTTTGAATAGTAAAGAATAAAAAAACCTGATGAAAAAAATTGTAATAATTATTTCTACAACAGTAATTTTATTATTAATTCTAAGCTCCTGTAGAACTTATTTAGACGATGGTAAATATTTACCAATAATTAATGAAACTTTCAAAATATATGGTTTTGAAGATTATAATGAACTTAAGTATCAATCGAAAATTGGTTCAATTGCTGACAAACAATCATATTTTCCACAACACTTTAATATTCATTTACCAAAGAGAATAAAGAGTTGGTCAGCATTAAATGATGCTAATTTCATTGATTATGATAAAAACGGATTAATTGTCGTTGATGCTGGTAACATTAATAAAGAAATCCAAATAAAACCTTGGAAAAGAATTGATGACAAAATTAGAGTCTTAAATTATATGAATTATTATTACAAGTTAAAGAAAAAGCAATTTAATTATGATAAAACTATAAAATATAAAAATGTCAAACTTTACACAGATGGAAAAACGTATATTCTTTTTTATAAAATAGAAAATTCTGAAATTTTTAATTTTGAAAATATATTAAATAGTTTTCACTACTTGGATTAAAAATTTTAAATAATAATTTTTTAAATCTTAAAAAAAATGCCTTTCAATTATGAAAGGCATTTTAATTTTACTCAAAAAGTATATGATTATTTTTTTGACCATTCAGCAATTGAATCGTTATTCATTTTTTCATAGTCTTTATTTCCTGCTTTAATTGCAGCGGCTAAAGATAATTTTGCAGTTTCAACAGCTCCTTTTTTATCATTTAATTTTGCTTGAATCAAAGATTTTTGACGTAAATACCAAAAAGGAACATCTTTACCTTTTTCAGTTAAATCAATCGCTTGATTTACCCAACTTAAAGCTTTATTCATATCTCCATTAGAGTTATAAAAATATTGACCTGCTGAAAAATAATCCCCAGCTTTTGGTCCAGCTAAAGTTTTTTCAATACTAGAAATTGCTACTTCTTTTGTAGGAACTTCAATTTTTATTGGAACAATAGTTTTTTCCCATTGTATACTCAAAACAGCGTTGTCATTTGTAATATTATCAAATGCAATAGTAAATGTTTCAATTTGTCTGTTAGTAGATTCTGGCTTAACTGAAACTTTAACAGCAACATCTGCATCATTCCATTTTTCTGGTAAACCCCAGTTATCAGTAGTTTTATAGAAAACTACATCCCAACTATCAGCTTTTGGAGTTGTGTATAAAGAATAAGTACCTTTTGCTAAATCTTTACCTTCAACTTTTACATTTTCAGAAAATGTTACAGTAGTATTAGCATTTGCTCCTGTTCTCCAAGTAGAACCATAAGGAACTAGTTCTCCAAAAACAGTTCTTCCTTTTGCACTTGGACGTGAATAATTAACTTCAACTGTTGTTAAACCTACCACTTGTTCTACTTTAGAACTTGGACTTGCCTGTGGCGTTTTTACCTGAGCAGTTACAGCTATACTTGATAAAGCTATAAATGCAACTAATACTAATTTTTTCATAATGATATATTTTTTTTAATGCTACGAATTTAAGGATTATTCATCAAACTAATGTTAAAGCTATCTAAAATTTAAAATATTTTGTTTGATATTTTTTATAATTAGTTAAACAATAGTTATCTTTACAAAAATAATAATGAAAATCTATACAGTACATACCAAGCAAAATATACCTATATCTTTAGACGAAGCTTGGGAATTTTTATCAAACCCTAGAAATTTAAAAACTATAACTCCAGAATATATGGGATTCGAAATTATTTCTGGAGCAGACAGACCAATGTATCCAGGACAATTAATTCAATATATTGTTACTCCTGTTTTAGGAATTAAAACCAAATGGGTTACAGAAATCACTCATGTAGTGGATAAAAAATTCTTTGTAGACGAACAACGTTTTGGACCTTATGCTCTTTGGCATCACAAACATTTTATAAAAGAAATTAATGGTGGTGTGGAAATGGAAGATATTGTAGACTACAAAGTTCCAATGGGAATATTAGGTCAAATGGTGCAACCCTTTATTGTGCAACCCAAATTAAATGAAATCTTCGAATATAGAAGAAAGAAGTTAATTGAAATGTTTGGAGAATTTAAATAACAAATAACAAATTGGCATCGAAAGATGTTGTAACAAAGTTCACTGAACTCATTCAAAAAAGTAAAATTTAGTGAAGTAAATTAATTCAGCAAAAATGAAAAACATATTATTAATAGGTGGTTCTTACGGAATTGGATTAGCAATAGCTAAAGAAATTCAAAACAATAACAATGTGTTTGTCGCTTCTAGAACAAATGAAAATTTATCAAATTTAAATGTGACTCACATTCCGTTTGATGCTTCTTCAGACACTTTAGACACTTCATTATTACCAGAAGTTATTGATGGATTAGTCTATTTACCAGGGAGCATTAATTTAAGACCTTTTAAAGGGTTAAAAATAGAAGCATTTGAAAATGATTTACAAATCAATTTTATTGGATTAGTTAAGGTTATTCAAGCTGTTTTACCTAATTTAACAGCTTCAAAACAATCAAGTATTGTTCTATTTAGTAGCGTGGCTGTGAGTATGGGAATGCCTTTTCACACAAGTGTTGCTGCTTCAAAAGGTGCAATTGAGGGTTTTGCAAAAGCACTCGCTGCTGAATATGCTCCAAAAATCAGAGTCAATGTTATTGCTCCTTCCCTAACAGATACGCCTCTTGCTGATAAATTCTTAAATAACGATGTCAAAAAAGAAAAATCTTCTGAAAGACATCCTTTAAAACGATTTGGTCAACCTGAAGATATTGCTCAAATGGCAACTTTCTTATTGAGTGAAAATAGTAGTTGGATGAGTGGACAAATTCTTCATGTTGATGGCGGAATGTCAACTTTATTGGTTAATGGATAAACTTTTTTTAAGTTAAAGGGTTAAAAGGTTCTGTGAAAATTGGACTTTGCTTTTTGTAATTTATATTATTGTTGCTATGAATATATTTTGGTTTAGAAGAGATTTACGTTTAGAAGATAATGTTGGATTATTTCATGCTTTGAATGATGAAAATGAAACTCTTCCTATCTTTATTTTTGATGAAAAAATTTTATCTGAATTACCTAAAGATGATGCTCGTGTGACTTTTATACATGAATTATTATCCAAAATTCAAACCAAACTTCAAGAAAACGGAAAATCACTAGCTATATTTCACGGAGAACCCAAGGCAATTTTTGAAAAATTAATCAAAGAAAATAAGATCAAAACAGTTTATACCAATCACGACTATGAGCCATATGCCAGAAAACGCGATAAGGAAATGAATCAATTATTCAAAGAAAATGACATTGAATTCAAAACTAGTAAAGACCAAGTAATTTTCGAAAAAAGTGAAGTTGTAAAAGACGATGGAACTCCTTATGTTGTTTATACACCTTTTTCCAAAAAATGGAAAGAAGCTTTTTCTAAAATTAAATTAAATCACTACAATTCTGAAGAAAAACTTGAAAAAATTACAGACAACTCTTATCCTTTTTTAGGTCTAAAAGATATTGGCTTTGATGTTTCAACTATAAAAATCACACCTTTTGACATTAGTGATAAAGTGATTTCAAACTATGAAGAAACCCGAAATTTCCCCTCTTTAAATGGAACATCAATGTTGGGTACACACTTAAGATTTGGAGCTATTTCTATTCGAAAAATGGTGAATCATGCAGCTAGTTTTCAAAATGAAACTTTCTTAAAAGAATTAATTTGGAGAGAATTTTTTATGCAAATTTTATGGCATTTTCCATACACAGTGAATTCAAGTTTTAGACCAAAATACGATGCCGTTCAGTGGGAAAATAATGAAGAATTATTTCAAAAATGGTGTAACGGAAAAACAGGTTATCCCATTGTAGATGCAGGAATGCGAGAACTAAACAAAACAGGTCACATGCACAATCGAGTTCGAATGGTTGTGGCAAGTTTTTTATGCAAACATTTATTAATTGATTGGAAATGGGGTGAAACCTATTTTGCTCAAAAATTGTTAGATTATGAACAATCCAGTAATGTTGGAAATTGGCAATGGGCAGCTGGTTCAGGTGTTGATGCAGCTCCATATTTCAGGATTTTTAACCCAACAGAACAAGTCAAGAAGTTTGACAAAGACTTAAAATACATCAAAAAATGGGTTCCTGAATTAGAAACACTTCATTACCCAAAACCAATAGTTGATCACAAAGAAGCCAGAGAATTATGTTTGAAAGTTTACAAGGAAGCTGTTGGATAAAAGAAAAAAATTGAAAAAAAGAAAAAAATGAATATTGTTTGGTTTAAAAGAGATTTACGTTTGAATGATAATGAAGTGCTTTATAATGCTATTTCATCAGGACGAAAGACACTTTTGCTTTATATATTTGAACCTTCCCTTCAAAAAGATATTCATTATAGTCAAAGACACTTTGATTTTATAAAACAATCCTTAGAAAGCCTTCAGAAAGAACTTTTACAATATCACACCCAAATATTAATTGTTGAAGGTGAAGCTATTGATATATTCAAAAAACTAAAAAATCTTATTTCTATTCGTGCCGTTTATTCGCACCAAGAAACTGGTATAAAAATTACTTTTGACAGACTTCGTTTCTAAATCAACACGAAATTCCGCGGTATGAAAGTATAAATAATGGTGTAATAAGAGGTATTAAGAACAGGAAATCTTGGAAAGAAGATTGGTACGATTATATGGATAAAGATTGTTTTCCTCTTGAAGCAAATGGTCGTTCATTTATCAAATACAAAGACATTGAAGAAATTGAAAACCAATTCAACAAACCTTCTTTAGTTACTGATAAAAATACACCCTTTCAAAAAGGAGGAACACCAACAGCTTTAAGGTATCTAAATTCTTTTTTTAAAGAACGTGTTGCAAACTATTCAAAACACATTTCTAAACCAGAAAAAGCTAGAATGGGTTGCAGTCGCTTGTCACCATACATTGCTTGGGGAAATTTATCCATTAGACAAGTTTATGACGAAGCTTGGAAATACTCTCAAAAAGGAACCCATAAAAGACAAATTTCTAATTTTGTGTCACGATTACGTTGGCAAGCGCATTTCATTCAAAAATTTGAAATGGAAAGTAGTATGGAATTTATTGCGGTCAATAAAGGCTATCGTAATTTATTACAGCCTATAAATCCGTTTTACCACAAATCGTGGACAGATGGAAAAACTGGTATTCCAATTGTTGATGCTTGTATGCGATGTTTAAATACAACTGGTTATCTAAATTTTAGAATGAGAGCTTTAGTAGTTTCTTTTTACACGCATAATTTATGGCAACCATGGCAAAATTGTTCACCACACTTAGCAAAACAGTTTTTAGATTTTGAACCCGGAATTCATTATCCCCAATTGCAAATGCAAGCTGGAGTTACTGGTATAAATACTTTGAGAGTTTATAATCCAGTAAAAAATTCTATTGAACATGACGAAGAAGGTGTTTTTATTAAAAAATGGGTTCCTGAATTAGCCGAAATTCCAACTGCGTTTATTCATGAACCATGGAAATTAACTTTAATTGAACAAGAATTGTACAATTTTAAATTAGGCATTAATTATCCTTATCCAATTGTTGATTTAGAAAAAAGCAGAAAACATTCAAGCGATATTTTATGGGGAATGCGTAAAAACGCTGATGTTAAAAAAGACAGCAAAAGAATCGTTGATAAACATACAAATCCTGATTAAATTTAGTATTTAACCTTTATCTGGAGTGCGAAACAAACTACTTAAGACCTTTTACAATTTCAGCATTCAACTCGTTAAAATGCTTAACTAAAATATTAGCTTTTGACAAATCTTGGTCTTTCGAATGTAAACTGTCGTATCCAATACAATAAATATTTGCGGCAACAGAAGCTTCAATTCCGTTTGTACTGTCTTCTATGACGATACAATTCTCTTTTGGAGCAATTGATAAACTTGCAGCATGTTCAAAAATGGCTGGATGTGGTTTTGACTTTGGAAAATCTTCTCCTGAAACTTTATGTGTAAAATATTGATTTAAATTAAATCGGTTAAAAACCCTTTCAATAGTTACTTTTGAAGCTGATGATGCCAAAATTAATTGAATTCCATTGGTATGTAAATCTTTGATCAAATCCTCTACTCCATCAATTAAATACAAATCTTCTTTGGTATCAAAAGCGTCATTGAATATACTTCTTTTAGTCTGAATTAAATCTTCAACTTCATGGTGTAAATTAAATTGATCTTTTATTTTCTGAAAAACATTTCGAGTCGAATTTCCTGTATAAGTTCTATATAACTCATCTGAAACTTCAATGTTTAATTGTTGAAAATGTTGAAAATAAGCATAATGATGAACGGGTTCTGTGTCGACAATTACGCCATCCATATCAAAAATTACAGTTTGTATCATTGTATTGTTGTTTTGCCAAAGGTACATTGTACAAAAGATTTTTAAAAATTATATTAAACCTTTTTGTATATCTTTAGTCTTATCAACAAATGATTTAAAACTTGCAAGACGAAAAAGCTTTTTTATCGGAATTATCAAATCCTAAAACGCAAAATGATGCGTTCAAAAAGTTATTGGAATTATATCAAAAATCATTGTATTTTCATATTCGTGGTATAGTTTTAAACCATGATGATGCTGATGATGTTTTGCAAAATACCTTCATTAAAATATTTTCAAATGTGAAGAATTTTAAAGGTGATAGTAAACTATATTCTTGGATGTATCGAATTGCAACTAACGAATCATTGACGTTTTTGCAACAAAAAGCTAAAAAAAGTGGTATTTCAAATGAAGAACTTCAAAATAAAGCAATAAACAATTTAGAAAGTGATGTTTATTTTGAAGGAGATGAAATTCAATTAAAGTTACAGAAAGCTATTGCCATTTTGCCAGAAAAACAACAATTGGTTTTTAAAATGAAATATTTTGAAGAAATGAAATACGAAGAAATGTCGGAAATACTTGAAACTTCTGTTGGAGCTTTAAAAGCGAGCTATCATATAGCTACAAAGAAAATTGAAGAGTTTTTAAAATCAAATTAAACCATTTACGAAAAATATAGTCTTATAGATATGAAAGATTTTAATCTAAATAATGAAAAAATAGAAACAGGATTTAAAGTTCCTGAAGGTTATTTTGAACAATTTGAAAGCAAAATGCTTAGTCAATTAGTTGTTAAAAATGAACCTAAAGTTATTTCTTTATGGCAAAACAAAAGAGTTTGGATGACAAGTATTGCAGCTGTTTTATTAGTTTCAATTGCGTTACCTATTTACTTCTCAATAAATAACACAACAACGAGTGTAGTTGAAGACGAAACTATTGAAACTTATTTAGCTATGCAACCCACTATGAGCAATTATGAAATTGCAACCGAATTAACCAACGAAGATATTGCGTCTCTTGAAGAAAGTTTAGCTTTAAACGATGATGCTGTAGAATTATATTTAGAACAAAATTATCAAAATGTTGATTTATATTTAAATGAATAAAAATGAAATCAAAGATTCACGAATTACAAAAAAAACATAGACTTATGAGTAAAAAATTAATTACACTGATGGCTGTTTTGTTTTCGATTGTATCGATTGCACAGCCTAGCAAAGAAAAAATTGAGAAAGTCAAGGCTTTAAAAGTAGCTTATATCACTAAAGAATTAAGCCTTACCTCTTCTGAAGCTGAAAAGTTTTGGCCTATTTACAATGCTTATGACGAAAAACAATTTGAATTGCGTCACAACAAAATGAAAGCCATTATGAAAAAATACAAAGATGATGGTTTAGATAAATTGAACGACAAAGAAGCTGCCACTATTCTTTCTGAAATGGAATCAATTGATGAAGAATTATTGACTTTAAGAAAGAAATTCACAAAAGATGCTAAAGAAATAATTGGAGCAAAAAAAGTATTGCAACTCAAAAAAGCAGAAGAAGAATTTACAAGAACTCTTTTTAAACAATATAGAGGAAAAGGAAAAGAATAAATTAGAAGGTTATTTATAAAAAAAATCCCGTTTGGTTTTACAACTAAACGGGATTTTTGATTTATGCTTTTTTAAATTTTACTTCAAACTAGCCAAACTTTGCTCAATTGTAGCAATTTTTGCTAAAGCATCGGCTTCTTTATTTCTTTCGTTTGCAATTACTTGTTCTGGTGCTCCTGCTACGAATTTTTCATTCTTTAATTTTACTTGAACCGATTTTAAGAAACCTTGTGTGTATTTTAATTCTGCTTCTAATTTTTCAATCTCAGCTGCTACATCAATATTTCCAGCAATTGGAATAAAGTATTCATTTGATTTAACTCTGTAAGTCAATGTTCCTTCAACAGCTTCAGAAACGTATTCTAAACTTTCAATGTTTCCTAATTTAAGGATTACAGCATCAAAATTTGTAGCCACTTTTTCATTATTAATTACTTTTAAATCGATAACATCTTTAAAAGCTATATTTTTCTCTTTACGAATGGTTCTAATTCCTGATATAACTTCAGCAGCAAAATCAAACTCTGCAATTAAATCTGCATTTGTATTTTTCATTGTTGGCCAAGTAGAAACAATCAAAGCTTCTTCTGGAGTTCTTTCTGCAATATATTGCCAAATTTCTTCGGTTAAGAAAGGCATAAAAGGATGCAATAATTTTAAATTAGCTTCTAACAATTCAATAGCTTTATCAAACGTTGCTTTGTCAATGGGTTGTTGATAAGCTGGTTTTATTATTTCTAATAACCAAGAACAGAAATCATCCCAAACTAATTTATAAATGTTCATTAAAGCATCAGATAATCTGTATTTTTCAAAATTATCTTCAATTTCAGCTAATGTTTGTTGCAATTTAGCTTCGTACCAATCAATAGCTATTTTTGATGCTTCTGGTTGAGCAATATCAGCTACTTCCCAGCCTTTAATTAATCTAAAGGCATTCCAAATTTTATTTGCGAAAGCTTTACCGTTATTACATAACTCTTCGTCAAACATAATATCATTTCCCGCTGAAGCACTTAAAAGCAATCCAACACGAACTCCATCTGCACCAAATTTTTCGATTAATTCTAATGGATCAGGAGAATTTCCTAATGATTTTGACATCTTACGACGTTGTTTATCACGAACTAAACCAGTCAAGTAAACATTATTGAATGGCTTTTTACCCGTGTACTCATAACCTGCAATAATCATACGAGCTACCCAGAAAAATAAAATATCTGGACCTGTTACTAAATCATTTGTTGGATAATAGTATTTAAAATCTTCATTTTCTGGATCTAAAATTCCACCAAAAACAGCCATCGGCCATAACCAAGAGGAGAACCAAGTGTCTAAAGCGTCAACATCTTGTTTTAAGTCAGCAATTGTCAAATCCACATTTCCTGTTCTTTCTTTTGCTAATTTTAACGCATCATCAATATTTTCTGCAACTACAAAATCTTCTTTTCCATCACCATAGAAATACGCTGGAATTTGTTGTCCCCACCACAATTGACGAGAAATATTCCAATCGCGAATATTTTCTAACCAATGACGGTATGTATTATTAAATTTACTGGGATATAATTTTACTTCTTCAGTTTCTAAAACCGCTTTGATAGCTGGTTTAACTAAATCTTCCATTTTTAAGAACCACTGATCTGATAATCTAGGTTCAATAACAGCTTTAGTTCTTTCTGAAGTTCCTACTTTATTGATGTGGATTTCAGTTTTCACTAAAACGCCACCTGCTTCTAATTCTTTAGCAACTTCTTCACGAGCTAAAAAGCGATCTTGTCCTTGAAAATGCAAACCGAAACTGTTTAACGATGCATCTTCATTAAAGATATCGATGATTTCAAGATTATGCTTGCTTCCTAATTCTTTATCGTTAACATCGTGAGCAGGAGTTACTTTTAAGCATCCTGTTCCAAATTCGATATCAACGTATTCGTCTTCGATAATAGGAATAACTCTATTACAAATTGGAACAATAGCTTTTTTACCTTTTAAATGAGTAAAACGTTCATCATTTGGATTAATACAAATTGCAGTATCTCCAAAAATAGTTTCAGGACGCGTTGTTGCGATGGTTAATACATCATTTGCTCCTTCAACTTTATAATTGATATAATATAATTTTCCCTGACGTTCTTCGTGAATTACTTCTTCATCAGACAAAGTCGTTTTTGCTTCTGGATCCCAATTTACCATTCGGTAGCCACGATAAATCATTCCTTTGTTGTATAAATCAACGAAAGATTTAATTACAGAAGCTGACATATCTGGGTCCATAGTGAACTTCGTTCTGTCCCAATCGCATGAACATCCTAATTGCTTTAGTTGCTCTAAGATTGTTCCACCATATTTGTCAGTCCAATCATAAGCGTGTTTTAGGAATTCTTCACGCGTTAAATCTGTTTTGTTTATTCCTTCTGATTTTAGTTTAGCTACGACTTTTGCTTCAGTTGCAATTGAGGCATGATCTGTTCCAGGAACCCAACAAGCATTGAATCCTTTTAAACG
The DNA here is from genome assembly GCF_963975005.1 of uncultured Flavobacterium sp. Classification (GTDB taxonomy): domain Bacteria; phylum Bacteroidota; class Bacteroidia; order Flavobacteriales; family Flavobacteriaceae; genus Flavobacterium. Next base: position 3,755 of record NZ_CAXBFR010000057.1, on the reverse strand, counting down.
TGCACGACGAATTAAAACATCTTGAATGGTATTGTTCAACATATGTCCCATATGAAGCACTCCTGTCACATTTGGTGGTGGAATTACAATTGTATAAGGTGTTCTGCTGTCTGGCTTAGAATGAAAATACTTGTTTTTCATCCAGTAATCATACCATTTTTGTTCTACTTCTTTTGCATTAAATTGAGCTGGAATCATTTATGATTTGTTATTTTATTTATAATTAAAACTACACAAAAGGTTAAAGAAAAAATCTTAGTCCTGATAGAAATGGTATCCTTTTTTAAAAAAAACGATATAATGAATAGCAGGAAAATGGTTTCTAAAAATGCCCAAGCCCTAATGCTCCAAAGAGAAAAAATAAGTTTGGTATTGTTTTTGCATATTTATACTTGCAAAAGTAACAATATAACCTAAAATAAAAAAAGTTAATTTGTTTGTAATTTTTGCAAAAGTGTTTAATTTTACAAAACAAAATATTTTATTATGAAAAATTTATTTGGATTTATAGCTTTATTATTTATTTCTTCTGCAACATTTGCACAAGGAGCAAAAATTGAGTTTAAGGAAGAAACAATAAATTATGGAACGGTTACCAAAGGAGAAGACAATGGAAAACGTAAATTTGAATTTACGAACACTGGTGATGCACCCTTAGAGATTAAAAATGTTAAATCTACATGTGGATGTACGGTTCCAACAAAACCTTCTGCTCCTATTATGCCTGGAAAGTCTGACTTTATTGAAGTTCAGTACAACATGAACCCTGGACCAATTAGTAAATCAATTACAGTAGAAAGTAATGCCGTTAATGTTCCTAGTGGAATGGTTACCTTGAGAATAAAAGGTACAGTTATTGAGAAAAAAGAAGTCAACCTTCTTGAAAAAAAGAAATCGATTTTAGAACAATAAAAAGAAGCCTCATTGATTTGAGGCTTTTTTTATATCAATTTTTTAAGGTAAAATACTACTTCTTTTATTTTGCCATCTCGCTCTACTTGCATTTTTATTTTTTTTCCGTCTTCGGATTGGAATAAATCATTTATTTTTTGAATAGTAAAATTATAAGCTTTTTTATTATTTATGCTTATTATTTTATCCTCTGGTAATATACCAGCATTTGCAGCAGGTGAATTTATTCTTATATTAGAAACAATAAACATTGGTTTTAATATAAATCTATAATTATATCTATATTCTGAATTGTCTTTTAAAAATTCCATTAAATTTACTTCAGTACGTGAAGAATTCAAAATTATTTCTTCTTTGATGGGTTCTATACCTGAATGTTGAACTTCAATTCCAGACATATTATAGTTAAACGAGTCATTATAGGACTGACTTTTCTTCAAATACAACAATTGCTCTTTGTAATCAATAAATAAATGGAAACGTTTTAACAATTCACCACCAATTGAGCCATTTCTCCCAAAAATTAAATTCACATTGTTAAAAGATAATGAATCTGGATAAGCTACTAAAACCTCTTCAAATTCAAAATTTGAAAATTGTAGTTTTTCAATTCTAGCTCTTTTTCCATGTATTTCTCCTGCAAGCCCAAAACCTAGATAATCATTTAAAAATCGCTCAGGTATTTTTAAGGAGTCATTTTTAAAAATCCATAAACCGTCACTTAAACCTGTATCTAATAATAATTTTAGGGATAAGTTTTCATCATCAAAAGTCGAATTAGTTTTAACATATGGCTTATTATTTATTAAATCTATTTTAAGTTTTGAAAATTTTTTAAACTTTCTTTTTTTTAAATAATCTCTGTTCTTATGTATAATGATTTTCTTTCTGTCATAATCGATTTCTATTAATCTATCCTTAAAAAAAGTATAACCAATTATTCCATTTACTTCTTTTCCTAACTTGCTAATAAAGTTTATATTATTCTCATTTAAAATTAAAACCGTGAAATCATTATCTTCAAATTCTTTTATTTTTAATTTATTGTTTGAGGAAATTAGTGCATCAATCGCTTTACCAGTTCCAACACCAGATATTTTAGTTTTAATTGGATTAAATAATTCAATCGTATCATTACTAGGAAAACTGAATAATATATTTTTTTCTGTTCCAGTGTCTAAAATAACTTTTAGAGGTACTTCGTTTATAAATACATCTAAAATTATTAAGTTATTTGAAAAATCAAAAGGAATAGTAATTTTATCTTTATTTGAATACCAGGTATTACTAACTTGACTAATAGCTATATTTGAAATAAGTGAAATTAAAATCAAAACCCCTTTTCTATACATATATCTATTAGTTTTTATAAAGTTAATAAAGTAATTTGATAAATGAGCATTTTAAAATCAACATTCATGTTTCATTTTAAAAAAAAAGTTGCAATTTTGTACTTTAAAAACAACTTAAGATGCCAAAAATTTCAAAAAAAGGATCACAAATGCCTGAATCACCAATAAGAAAATTGGTGCCTTATGCAGAAATTGCAAAGAAAAAAGGAAATAAGGTTTATCACCTAAACATTGGTCAACCTGATATTAAAACTCCACAAGTAGCCCTTGATGCTGTTAAAAATTCAAATATTGAAGTATTAGAATATAGTCACTCTGCTGGTTTTGAAAGCTATAGAGAGAAACTTTCAAAATATTATAAAAATCAAAATATACCTATTGATACACAAAATATCATCATAACTACTGGAGGTTCTGAAGCATTGCTTTTTGCTTTAGGAAGCACTATGGATGTTGATGATGAAATTATTATTCCTGAACCTTTTTACGCTAATTATAATGGTTTTTCTGTTGCTTCTGGTGTTAAAGTAGTTCCTGTAATTTCAAGTATAGAAACTGGATTTGCTTTACCTCCAATTGAAGATTTTGAAAAATTAATTACACCAAGAACCAAAGCAATTTTAATTTGTAATCCAGGGAATCCAACTGGATATTTATATTCTGAAGAAGAAATAAATCAATTAGCACAAATTGTAATTAAACACGATTTGTTTTTAATTGCAGATGAAGTTTACAGAGAATTTACTTATGATGGTTTTAAGCACTATTCTGTAATGAATGTAAAAGGATTAGAAAATCATGCAATAATGATTGATTCCGTTTCTAAGCGTTTTAGTATGTGTGGTGCAAGAATTGGATGTATTGTTTCTAAAAATACAGAAGTAATGGCAGCAGCCATGAAATTTGCTCAAGCTAGATTAAGTCCACCAACATATGCACAAATTGCTAGTGAAGCAGCTTTAGATACGCCACAAAGTTATTTTGATGAAGTTATTGAAGAATATAAAGAAAGACGAGATATACTAATTGAAGAATTATTAAAGATTGAAGGCGTTCAAGTTGCTACTCCAAAAGGTGCTTTTTATTGTATTGCTAAATTACCAATTAAAAGTGCTAATGATTTTGCTCAATGGCTACTAGAGTCATATGATTTGGATGGAGAAACTGTCATGGTTGCTCCTGCTGCAGGTTTTTATTCTTCCCCTAATGTTGGGTTAGATGAAGTTAGAATTGCTTATGTTCTTAAAAAAGAAGATTTAGTAAAATCGGTTCAAATTCTTAAAGAAGCAATAAAAGTTTACAATAAGATATAATAATAATATACAAATGTAAAAAAAAACCTTTTAGGGCTTTTTTTTTGCTAATACTTAACTGGAATTAGAGTAAAACAATTAGGTTTTATTATAAAAACAAAAAGGCTTTCTCAATTGAGAAAGCCTTTTTTTAATCGTATTATTTAAAGTTCATTATCTTTTTAATGAAAAGTGAGCT
>NZ_CAXBFR010000056.1:0-17018 GCF_963975005.1 uncultured Flavobacterium sp. | reverse complement strand
ATTTTCTGTCAGCCATATCTGCTAATTCTTCGTTATGGGTTACGATTACAAATGTTTGACCAAATTCATCACGCAGTTTAAAAAACAATTGATGTAAATGTTCGGCAGATTGTGTATCTAAGTTTCCAGAAGGTTCATCAGCAAAAATAATTTTTGGTTTGTTTATTAAAGCTCTTGCGACAGCAACTCTTTGTTGTTCACCACCAGAAAGTTCACCTGGTTTGTGATTTATTCTATCTTTTAATCCTAAATAGTCTAATAAACGTTTGGCTTCAGTTTCTGTTTCAATTTTACTTTTTTTAGCAATAAATGCTGGAATGCATACATTTTCTAAAGCAGTAAATTCAGGTAACAATTGGTGAAATTGAAAAATGAATCCCAAATTAAGATTTCTAAACTTTGATAAATCTTTATCATTTAATTTCAAAACATCTGTTCCGTCAATATATAGAGAAGAATCATTTTGAATTGTTGGTTTGTCTAAAGTTCCTAAAAGTTGCAATAATGTAGTTTTTCCTGCACCAGAAGCACCTACAATTGAAACAATTTCACCAGATTTGATATGAAGATTTACAGCTTTTAAAACTTGTAAATCACCATAATATTTATGTAACTGAGTCGCTCTTATCATTTTTAACTATTTCTACAAAGAAACAAAGATTTTTTGTGTTTTATAAAATAGCTTCACATTAATTTAAAGTATTAATATAAAAAAAATGCAAGAAGACTTATTATTAATCAACGTGCATTTTTTAAAATGTAAATTTGCGTGTTATTTTCTACCTCTAATTAGCGATAAAATAAAAAGTATTATAAAAATAAAAAATAATACTTTAGCAATACTTGCTGCTCCAGCTGCAATTCCTCCAAATCCTAAAACTCCGGCAACTAGTGCCAAAATAATAAATGTGATCGTCCATCTTAACATAATAAATAGTTTTTAGTTAGTAATTAGTTATATACCGAACAAAGAAATAAATCTTTAATTCCTTACTTTACAAAAGTAAAAAGAGATGTATGTCTTTTATTTATAACATTTTAATTATGAATTATACGATTTCCATGTCTGATAAAGTTCTTTCGATATATAGTCTTCTCTGTATATTTGAGTTTAGTTTTCAAATTCTTGTTTTCTTAATTATTAAAACCAACTACAAAGCCTTATTGTATATATTTCTATAAATAAAAGTTAAAAACCCAATATTGTTTAATTATTTCGTATATTTGTTAAACAAGAAAATCATAAATTATGAAAGTATTTTTGTTAGTATCCTTATTGACGTTGGGATTTTGTAAGTTAAATGAGTCTCAAAAAGTAAGTCAAATTAAAGAATTTAAAGCGCCTATTAAAATGAATATTGAAGAAGGAAAAGAAGTTGCCACTTTTGCTGGTGGATGTTTTTGGTGTACAGAAGCTGTTTTTTTAGAAATAAAAGGAGTAGAGAAAGTGGTATCTGGTTATACAGGAGGAATAATCAAAAATCCATCTTATAGAGAGATTGGAAATGGAACAACTGGACATGCCGAAGCCATCGAAATTACTTATGATCCTAAATTAGTTCAGTATAAAGATTTGCTTGAAATATTTTTTAGTTCTCACAATCCTACAACTTTAAATAGACAAGGAGCTGATGTAGGAACACAATATAGAAGTGAAATTTTTTATCAATCAGAAGCCCAAAAGAAAGAAGCTGAAGAATATATAGAATTGATTGAAAAAGAAAAGTTATATGATGATCCAATTGTAACCGTTATTTCTCCTGCAGTTGTTTTTTATAAAGCAGAGGAGTATCATCAAAATTATTATAACGAAAACAGTACACAAGGTTACTGTCAAATGGTGATTGCACCAAAGCTCGAGAAATTGAGAAAATATTATAAATCAAAATTAAAGTAGAAGGGAAAAATTGCTATGAATACCACAATTGAAAAAGAATTATTTGAACTTGTCGGTGATAATCACCAAATGACCTCTGCGGAAACTCCGTTGAGACCAGATGCTTTTGATAAGTCCGATGAAGATAAAATGTCTGTTATTGAACAACATTTTGAAGTCATTATGAAAGAATTAGGTTTAGATTTAACAGACGACAGTCTAAAAGGAACGCCTCACAGAGTAGCTAAAATGTTTGTTAAAGAAATCTTTTCAGGATTAAATCCTGCAAATAAGCCAAAAATTTCTGTCTTTGACAATTCATATCAGTATGATAAAATGTTAGTTGAAGCTAATATTAGTTTTAATTCAACTTGTGAACATCATTTTTTGCCAATCGTAGGAAAGGCTCATGTTGGTTATGTTTCTTCAGGAAAAGTCATTGGATTGTCTAAATTAAATCGAATTGTTGATTATTATGCAAGAAGACCTCAAGTACAAGAACGAATGATTATGCAAATTTTTAATGAACTAAAATCGGTTCTTGATACAGAAAATGTAATGATTATTGTTGAAGCAACTCATTTGTGTGTTTCAAGTAGAGGAATTAAAGATGAAAGTAGTTATACTTCAACTTTGCAATATGGTGGTGTTTTTAATCAAAAAGAATTTAGAGACGATTTTTACAGCTTGATTAACAAAGAAAAATAATTGGCATCTTATTTGTATATTTATAATTGAATTATAAAATTATAATGCATGTCAAAAGATGAAATTATTCAACCTAAAGTCAAAACTGATAAAAAAACAAAATTAATTTTAGGTATTGCCTTTGATTTAGTTGGAATGTTATCTTATGTCGTTCCTGTTTTTGCGGAAACTACTGATATTTTTTGGGCTCCAATTTCAGGTTTCATAATGATGGCGATGTATAAAGGAACTACGGGTAAAGTTGCCGGTATTATAAGTTTTGTTGAAGAAGCTTTTCCTTTTATAGATTTTATACCAACCTTTACTTTAACTTGGGTTTATAAATATGTGATTAAAAAAGAATCGTAAAAGAAGTATACTTAAATATAAAAAAGACACATCATTTTGATGTGTTTTTTTTGTTTAGTTTGCTATCAATATAATCCGTAAAAGAACCTAGTTTTAATCTGTTTAGCATTTTTTTTTCAAAATCCCAAAAGAATTTAAACTGCCCAAGTAATGCCCCAATTAATACTAGCATCACTTGATAAATTGGAAATAGAATTAGAATTCTAATAGGCCAATAAACCCACAAAGACATTGTTTCTTTGGTTACTCCTAGATAATTTGTTATTGGCTTTGAAAGATAAGCTGCTGTAGAACCTGTAATTGCAAAAACAATAAATATAATAGTTAATTGCCAGTTAGATGTAACATTCCAGCGTTGTTTAAGTTTATTCATTATGTTATAATCGTGCAGGAAAACCTCCTAATTGCTGTTTGTTTGTTAGTTGAAAATAGGTTAAATAATTGAATATCATATAATTTACTTCAAATCCATAATCTATATTAGTTTCATAATTTATAGGCATTTCATATAGATTAGAATTATAAACTGTAGGCATATTTGCTCTTCTATTCCATTCTAAAACCCAAAAACGATTTCTAGCTTCAAGATAACTTTGCGTGTAAAAACTTCTAGATTTTGCTCTTGAATTAAACCAACTCGTAAATCCACCATCAATAATTAATACTTCATATTCAATCTCGTCATTGGCAATACGAATTGTATCACTTTCTAAATGAGGCATTTCAGTACTAATAGTTTCTTTAGTTGAATTGCAACTAAAAAGCATAATAAATACTAAGGCAAATATTGAAATATAAGTTTTCATAGTATTAAAAATTAAAGTATAAAGATAAAAAAAAGCATCGACATAGCCGATGCTTTTAACAATAGTATTTTTTTATCCAATATTATTTTTTTCCGAAAAGGCCTCCAAGAAGAGCTCCTAATCCACCTTTTTTCTTTCCACTTCCGCTTATAGCAGACATTGCATCATTAATATCTAATTTTCCATCTCCATTTTGGTCCAATACAGAAGTTAATAATGAACCTCCCAAAGAACTTCCACCAGATGAATCATTTCCTCCTCCAAGTAATCCTCCTAAAAGTCCACCTAAATCTGGAGTTGTAGATACACCGCTATTTTTTGTTTGTTTTCCTAAATATCCCATAATAATAGGAGCAAGCATTGGTAAGATTTTAGATATAATACTAGAATCTACTCCAGTTTTTGCACTCAAACCTTGAACCATTGTATCTTGTTTGTTCCCAGTAACATGGCTAAGAATTCTATCTCCGTCAGAAAAATCTCCACCATTTAAAAATCCCCCTAGATTATCTAATATACTTCCATCATGTTTTCCACTTGTTAGAGCACTCAATAAACCACTTGCACCTTCACCTGAAAGTATATTGTTTTGCATTTGTCCTAATAAAGCAGGTACACTTGATGAAACTACATCACTAGCTTGAGTAGCATTAATTCCCGTTTTTTCTGAAATGTTGCTAACGAGTTGCTTCCCTAAATCACTATTCAATAAATCTAAAATTCCTGACATAAATAAGTTTTTTAAAAGTTAAAATTTGTTAAATATAAAAAAAAATATTAATTATTTTTAAGTAAACTTATTATTTGCTCTGCAAGTTCTGTGCCAATTCTATCTTGTGCTTCGTCTGTTGCAGCTCCAATATGTGGTGTTAAAGAAATTTTTGGATGCATTAATATTCGCATTTCTGGAGTTGGTTCATTTTCAAAGACGTCTAATCCAGCAAATAAGATTTTACCTTCGTCAAGAGCTTCTACAAGAGCAACTTCGTCAATTACACCACCTCGCGCTGCATTAATGATTCCTACGTTTTCTTTCATTAATTTTAACTCTTCTCTTCCAATTACATAACCATCTTGAGCTGGAACATGTAAAGTAATAAAATCAGAATGTTTATATAAATCCTCTAAAGGTTCTGTTACAATATCTACGTTTATAAATTGACCGTTATAGAAGTCTACACGAATTACAGCTTCACCAACATATTTATCTGTTGCAATAACCTTCATGCCTAATCCTAAAGCCATTTTAGCTACTGCTTGACCTATTCGACCAAAGCCAATAATACCAAGAGTTTTACCTCTTAACTCCATTCCATTAGCATAAGCTTTTTTTAATCCATTAAAGTTAGTATCTCCTTCAAGAGGCATATTTCTATTAGAATCGTGTAAAAAACGCACACCACTAAATAAATGAGCAAAAACTAATTCTGCAACAGATTCAGATGAAGAAGCTGGAGTATTTATTACATGTAAACCTTTTCCACGAGCGTAATCGACATCGATATTATCCATTCCGACGCCACCGCGTCCTATAATTTTTAAACTTGGACAATTATCAATGATGTCTTTTCTAACTTTTGTTGCACTTCTAACTAAAATTACGTCAACTTTGTTGTTGTTTATATAATTTTCAACTTGTTCTTGAGCTACTTTTGTTGTAATTACTTCGAAACCGGCTTTTTCTAAGGCTTTTATCCCACTATCTGAAATTCCGTCGTTGGCTAATACTTTCATTTTTTATGCTGAATTTATTTCAGCATCTTTCGATGCTTATTATTATTATTATTATATTTTTCCGTTAGCTAAGCCGAACGGCAATTATTATTTATTTAACTGAATACTGCGATTTATTATTGAGCACTTTTCTCTAATTCCTTCATAACGTCAACTAATACCTGAACACTTTCAAGAGGTAAAGCATTATACATAGAAGCTCTATAACCTCCAACTGAACGGTGTCCATTTATACCAGAAATTCCGGCTGTTTTCCACATAGCATCAAAAGCCTCTTGGTGTTCTGAGTTATTTAAGGTAAAAGTTGCATTCATGGTACTTCTATCTTCAGTAGCTACAACACCTTTGAAAAGTGAATTTCTATCAATTTCTGCATATAATAATGCTGCTTTGGCTTCATTTTCTTTTTCAATTCCAGCAATACCACCTTTATTTTTTAACCATTGCAAGGTAAGTAAAGATGTATAAACTGCAAAAACTGCGGGTGTGTTATACATGCTTTCTTTAGAAATATGTTGTTCATAATTTAGTATGCCTGGGATATTTCTTCCAGATTTTCCTAAAATTGCTTCTTTAACTACAACTAAAGTTGTTCCAGCTGGTCCCATATTTTTTTGAGCTCCTGCATAAATAATATCAAATTTTGAAAAATCTAAAGTTCTTGAAAAAATATCTGAACTCATATCACAAACCACTGGAACGTTCGTTTCTGGAAATGATTTCATTTGAGTACCAAAGATTGTATTGTTTGATGTACAGTGAAAATAATCTACATCATTCGGAATGGTATAATCTTTAGGAATAAAGGTATAATTACTTTCTTTAGAAGATGCAACTACAAGAGTTTCTCCAAATGGTTTAGCCTCTTTAATTGCGCCACTTGCCCAAGTACCGGTATCTAAATAGGCTGCTTTTCCATCCACTTTCATTAAATTGTAAGGAACCATTAAAAATTCTAAACTTGCACCACCTTGTAAAAATAGCGCTTGGTATCCTTTTCCTTCTAATCCTAGTAATTCTAAAGCTAAGGCTCTTGCTTCATCCATAACTGCAACGAAATCTTTACTTCTGTGTGATATTTCTAATATAGATAATCCTGAATTATTAAAGTTTAATATGGCTTGTGAAGCTTTTTCAAAAACTTCTTGAGGTAAAATACATGGTCCAGCACTGTAATTGTGTTTTTTCATTTTATATGTTGTAAGTAGTTAATTGTATGAGGCAAATTTCGGAAATTGAGAATAAAACGAAGGTTATAATTTAGCAAAAATAGCTGTATGTTATTAACAATAACGTTGTAGTTGAGCCTAAAAACAGGTTTTTTTTCAATTGAAAGTGTTAAATAAAAAAAAGTACGCTTTTTTAAAACCAAACTTCTGCTTGTGTCGTAAATGTTAATATAACTTAATAAAAAAGAATTATGAAAACTAGAAAATTTTTATCAGTAGCAATGATTGCAGTCACTTTAATGTTAACTGGAAATGCGTTCGCACAAAAAGAAAAAACAGTTACAGTTGGTGGTGCTCCAATGTATCCCTCAAAGAATATTGTTGAAAATGCAATTAATTCAAAAGAGCACACAACTTTGGTAGCTGCTGTAAAAGCCGCAGACTTAGTTGAAACATTAATGTCAGAAGGACCATTCACCGTTTTTGCCCCAACAAATGCAGCGTTTGATAAATTACCAGCTGGAACTATAGATGCTCTATTAAAGCCAGAAAACAAGAAATTGTTACAAACCGTCTTAACTTACCATGTAGTTGCTGGAAAAATGAATGCTAAAGACTTAATGGCTGCCATCAAAAAAGGAGATGGAAAAGCTACTTTAACAACAGTTAGTGGTGGGACTTTAACAGCTTGGATGAAAGGAAAAGATATTTATTTAACAGATGAAAATGGTGCATCTGCAAAAGTTACTATTTCGGATGTAAATCAATCAAATGGAGTAATTCATGTAATTGATTCAGTAGTTACACCTAAAGCATAGTTTTAGTTTAGATTTGTTTTTTGTTAGAAAAGAGCTTTCCGAAAGGAGGCTCTTTTCTTTTTATAGACGGTTTAAAAAGGCAATTGTATCCACATTATCTGCATAATCCCAAAGCATTGGTTTTTGTGTTTGACCAAATGCAATACTATTTTCAACTAAATTATTAGAAACGATACATTGAATTTTTTCTTCATCTAATTCTAATTTTGATTTTACTTCTTCTAAATCTTCATAAAATTCATAGAAAACACTTGAAATAGGTGAGGAGTAACTAGAATCTTCTTTTAAAGTCAAAAATTCATTATCCAATAATTTGTATAAACTCATTAGAAAAACTGCTTTGTTGTAATCGTAATTATTAGCATATTTTTCATAGAAAATAACATCTTTATATTCGAAAATTGCTTCAAAAAAATCTTTGAAATTATATCCTTTTGGGACAAATAACTTAGAAACATTCCTACAACCTAAACCAAAATATCTAAAAATATCTTCACCCAAACTAGTTAACTCTTGTTTTGATTCATTTCCAGTTAAAATAGCAACGGAGTTTCTGTTTTTTCTGATGATATTTGGAACTTTTTTAAAGTAATAATCAAAATAACGTGATGTATTATTGCTTCCTGTGGCAATTACGGCATCAAAACCTTCTAATTTTCCTTCAACAAACGTTATTTTTTTCTCAAAGCTTTCATCTAAAGCTATTAAATATTTTGCTAAAAATTTGACTAAATATTGATTGTTTGACGATGTTTTTACTAAGACATTATTTCCTGTAATTAAAACGGTTAAAAAATCATGAAAACCAACTAGTGGAATATTTCCGGCTAAGATTAATCCAATGTTTTTCGGGTCAGTTTCTTTAAATTTATAAGCTGAAAGCCATTGAGTAAGGTTTTCTTCGGTTAAAGCTTTCGCCCAAGATTGAATGGAGAAATAGACTTGTTCTGGTGTAAACCAACCATTATGTGATTGCGATAAATAAATCAAATCTACAAATGCATCATAAAAAGTATCATTATTTTTAACAGCTTCATTTTTGACATTTTCTTCTAATGCAAACTGATTTAGAAAATTTCCTAATTCAACAAAACTATTTTTTATTTCAATTTTTGACATTTGTAACATTTGTAACTTGTTTTTAAATAGATAACATCGTAATTTTGTGCAAAAATAAGATAATTAGTTCAAAGTCTAATGTCATAATCTCTAAAGTATTTAGCTTTTGATTTTAGACTTTTTTACTTTATAACTTTTAAAGCATATAAAATGGCAATTATAATAACAGACGAATGCATTAACTGTGGTGCTTGTGAACCTGAATGTCCCAATACAGCAATTTATGAAGGTGCTGATGATTGGAGATATAAAGATGGAACAAAACTTTCAGGTAAAGTAATATTACCTGACGGAACAGAAGTAGATTCGGATGCAGCTCAAACACCTATTTCTGACGATTTATATTACATTGTTCCTGGAAAATGTACAGAATGTAAAGGTTTTCATGAAGAACCACAATGTGCAGCAGTTTGTCCAGTTGACTGTTGTGTTCCAGATGATGAGCATGTAGAAAGCGAAGAAACGCTATTAAATAGACAAGCATTTTTGCATAATGAATAAAACAAAAAAAATCCTGAAGTTAACTTCAGGATTTTTTGTTAAAACAGTAAAGGTTATTACTTAACCATTAAATATTTTTCAATAATTACAACATCATTTTTTGGATCATAAGTTTCTAAAATTAAGTTTCCATCCATATCAAAATAGCCTACTGAGATTTTGTTTTTTTCAACATAAATATAATTGTTGTTTGAAGTTTTTCTTAAAAAACCTAAATTTTCCCCATTAGTATTATTTAAGTTATATCCAGTTTTGTCAACTGCAACCTCAAATTTCCTTCCATTTAATTCATAATAAGCAGAACGATCTACGTCGATAGAACGAGTTACACCATCAACACTTACTTCGGTAGTAGATGTTACTTCTACAGGTGTTTGTTTTGTTTCTTTGTTTAAGGTGTTTTTAGCATTTTTTTCAAATTCAATATTTTGAATTTCTTTTATTTCTTCTTTTTTTACTATTTTTTTCTCGCCCTGTGAGTCTTTTATGGTTCTAACGGTTGTTTTTTCTTCTGTTAGAACATTTTTGTTTTGAGCAAATCCATAACTTGTACATAAGATTAAGAACATTGTTGCTATTAAATTTTTCATCATTTTAATTTTTTAGTTAATTACAGTACAAATTTAGTTGTAATTAAGTTTTCTATGTTTTAATATTATTTGAATTCATTACACAATTACCACTTGAATTGTTAATTACTTGGTTAATTCTTGTTAAAAAGTCTTTGTTAAAAAGTTTTAGAGTTCTATTAATTTAGAATAAATTTGTTAAGAATCTTAAAGCAGCGCAAATTGTATAAACCAGATAAACACATCAAGAAAATTTGCCTTTTATTTCTTCTTTTCTTTTCAGTGATGAGTTTTTCACAAGCAGAAATCACTGTGATTTTAAAAGATGCTGATACTGATTTGCCTATCGAAGATGCTGTAATCACTGTGCTTAGAACCAATCAAGGTTTAATAAGTAATTCTGAAGGTGTTTTTAAATTGAGTTTAACAAGACCTTCCTTAATAGAAATTTCTCATACTTCATACAAAAAGCTTCAAGTCAAATCGATTACATTGATTGAAGATGGAGCAAATATAATTACCCTTGAAAAAGAAACTGAATTATTGCAAGAAGTTATTCTGACAGATAGACATCCGCAAGATATTCTTAAAGATCTGATTAAAAATTCAATCAAAAAAATAACTGTTCCAGCTAACTTACGTGTTTATGCTAGAGAGTTTTTTAAACGAGATAATAAGTATGCTTTCTATAATGATGGATTAGTCAACTTTCAAATTTTAGAAGATAAAAGAACTATTAAAACTGATATTTTAGTAGAACAGAATAGAACTATTGGTCTCGTAGACGAATTTGATAAAGATTTATTAGGGTATAACCTAAATAACTTGATGGAAAACTATTATCAATTCAAATATTTAGATGAAGTATTAGATTCAAGAGCTAAGAAGTATTACGACTTTCAATTATTGACTTATCCTCAAAATAAAAATTATTTACTTTTAAGAATCAAACCTTATACAACAGTTGATGGTTATATGTCAGAATACAATATATTATATGATCTTAAGAAAAAACTAATTTTAGAAGTCAACTCCTTTTTGCCAGAAGATAGAGCTGAGAAGACTTCAAAAATACTAGATTTCAAAAACCGAAAAACGTATAAATCAAATTTTAGAACAACTTATCGAGTTGAAACCAAAGACTATTATTTAGCCAATTCAAAAGAAGAGATTGGTTTTACAACAGAAAAAAAGAAACGAAGTTTGAAATCAGTAATTATTTAATCACAACCGAGTTTAGAACCAATATTTTCAAATACCAAGAAACAGATATCTTTAAAGAAAAAACGTTATTAAATAAGAAAGATAGTATTCTTACTGAATATTGGGATGTTGATACAGGTGTTTTGTTAACTGAAACAGAAAAAGATATTATTAATAACTTGAAAAAGTAAATTTACATTTTCTATATTTGCACTCTTTAAAAATAAAATAGCATCGAAAGATACTGAAACTAATTCAGCATTATATGAAAGCAGGAATTGTAGGATTACCAAACGTAGGAAAATCAACCTTATTTAATTGTTTATCAAATGCAAAAGCGCAAAGTGCAAACTTTCCTTTTTGTACCATTGAACCAAATATTGGAGTAGTAAACGTTCCAGATCCAAGAATTAATAGACTAGAAGAATTAGTTAAACCAGAGCGTGTGCAAATGGCAACCGTTGATATCGTTGATATTGCAGGTTTAGTTAAAGGAGCAAGTAAAGGAGAAGGATTAGGAAACCAATTCTTAGGAAACATTAGAGAATGTAACGCTATCATTCATGTTTTACGTTGTTTTGATAACGATAACATTGTTCACGTTGAAGGAAAAGTAAATCCAGTTAGCGATAAAGAAACTATTGATATTGAGTTGCAATTAAAAGATTTAGAAACGGTTGAAAAACGCTTAGAAAAAACAAATCGAGCAGCCAAAACTGGAAACAAAGAAGCTCAAACCGAAAAAGCTTTACTTGATAGAATTAGAGAAGCTTTATTGCAAGCAAAATCAGCAAGAACAGTTGTTCCTCAAAATGCAGATGAAGAAGCTTTAATGGAAGACTTTCAATTAATAACTTTAAAACCCGTTTTATATGTTTGTAATGTAGATGAAGAATCTGCAGTGAAAGGAAACGCATACGTTGAGCAAGTTAGAGAATTAGTGAAAGACGAAAATGCAGAAGTAATTATCCTTTCAGTAGGAGCAGAAGCAGACATTACAGAATTAGAAAGTTACGAAGAACGTCAAGTATTCTTAGAAGATATGGGATTGACCGAACCAGGTTCAGCCGTTTTAATTCGTGCTGCTTACAAATTATTAAACTTACAAACCTACTTTACAGCTGGTGTAAAAGAAGTAAGAGCTTGGACAATTCAAGTAGGAGATACTGCACCGCAAGCTGCTGGAGTTATCCATACAGATTTTGAAAAAGGATTTATTCGTGCAGAAGTTATTGCTTTCGAAGACTTTTCAACGTTTGGAACAGAAGCTAAAGTAAAAGAAGCTGGAAAACTTAGAGTAGAAGGAAAAGAATATATCGTTAAAGATGGTGATGTGATGCATTTCCGTTTTAATGTATAATATTTATGAAAATAAATAAACTTTACCTTTTAATTATATTTTTAATTTCAAATGTAACTTTTGCTCAGAGCAATTATAAATTTGGAGTTGAAGCTGGTCCTATTTATAAAAGTTACAGAGGTACTGATATTTTTGAAAACACAACTAATAAATTAGGATATTTATTAGGTTTTTCAGTTGAATATAAATTTAACGATAAGTATTCTATTAAATCAGGATTTAGGTATGAAAAAAATGGAATTGATTATGATTCTGATTATACAACTTATTGGATAAGAACAGATGATTATGGTCAAGAATATTTGGGTCAAGACAAATATATTATTAATACTACTAATAGCTATACATTTTTAACTTTACCAATAGTTTTAAAATATAAAATTACTACTACTAATCCTTTTTATATTAATTGTGGAATTTTTGTTTCTAAAATGTCTAGAAGTATTAAATATAACGCTGAAGTTGAAAACAGAAATACTTTTTATCCATATCATAATCCTAAACAAAATTACACATTAGAAAATCAAATTGGTAATCAAGATTACGGTTTTATAGTTGGATTTGGTAAAACATTTTCCTTTAGTAAAAATGAATTAAGTATTGAGCTGATTGATAATATTGGAGTTTACAATCTATTAGATGAAGAAAACCTAAATGGAGAAAATACAAAACTAAGAAGTAACACCATTAATTTACTTTTAAATTTTACTTTAAATTAATAGATTTTAGAAAAAAAAAGATACAAAAAGAAAAACCTGCGAATTTAATTGCAGGTTTTTTTATACCCATTAAATTAGTTTAAATTTTAAAATGATAATTTAATATTAGATTAAGTGAATTGCGTTTTGTGTTTTTAAAAATGTAAGATTCAGGTGTACTGATAGTTGTAATTCCATAACTTTCTCTCAACTCTATTGATAAAAAATTACTTGGGTTGAAGGTGTAATTATATCCAATTCCTAAAACTAAACCATAATCTGTCTTTTTAAATTGATTATTAAAGTCCAAATCACTTTCTTTTCCATCATCAATATTTTTAACATCGATAAGATGACCTAAATAACCACCAGCATTTACATATAATTTTTTTTCGTAATTTAATAAGTATTTAATCGTTATAGGTATGTTTATGTATTCAAATCGAGTTTGAAATTTATTTTTTGGTATGGAACTAGAAGCAGAGCTTTGTCCAAAAGGAATTCCAGTAATTCCACCGATTACTCCAGGGCCAAAATAGTTATAATATCTTTTCACAGAATTACGTTCATAATTAATGTTTGTTGCTAATAGTATTCTCTCAGTCAAATTAATTTCTAATGAAGTTCCTATTAAAAAGTCCAATTGAGAATCCATGTTTTTGAAATAATCATTTCCTCTGAATTTAGAATAGGTTAATCCAGAATTTAAACCTAAATACATTTCATTTTGACTATACATTGAGGTAATGAAAAAGATTAATGCTATTGTTGTTTTTTTAAAATGCATTTTATTTTTTAGTTAATATTTTGATACTTTAAATTAAAACACCTGTAAGTAATTTCGTCAAATATAAACAAATTTTAATTTCAATAATCATTTTTCTAGTTTCTTTCTTCTTTCTTCTTTCCTCTATTTCCTCTCAAAAATTGTGAATAACATTCTTAATATCTTCTAATTCTAAACCTTTTAAATTCCCTCTATTTCCAGTATATTAGCCTAAATTCTCAAACATCTTATGTCAGATCAAATTCAGTATAACGAAGACAACATACGTTCACTCGATTGGAAAGAGCATATTCGTATGCGACCAGGTATGTATATTGGAAAACTTGGTGATGGTTCGTCTCCAGATGATGGTATTTATATCTTAATCAAAGAGGTTATTGACAACTGTATCGATGAATTCGTAATGGGTGCAGGTAAGACAATCGAAGTAACCATAAAAGATAAAATGGTAACGGTTCGTGATTATGGCCGAGGAATTCCTTTAGGAAAAGTAGTTGATGTAGTTTCTAAAATGAATACGGGTGGAAAATACGATTCCAAAGCCTTTAAAAAATCGGTAGGTTTAAATGGAGTTGGAACAAAAGCCGTAAATGCTTTATCGAATTACTTTAGAGTAGAATCAGTAAGAGATAACCAACAAAAAGCAGCTGAATTTTCTGCAGGAAATCTTATCTTAGAAGAAGATGTTCAAGAATCAACTAAACGAAAAGGTACAAAAGTATCTTTCATAGCTGATGAAGCCATTTTTAAAAATTATAAGTTTCGAAATGAGTACATCATTAAGATGCTTAAAAACTACTGTTACCTTAACCGTGGTTTAGCTATTTATTTTAATGGTGAAAAATATTTTTCTGAACACGGACTAAAAGACTTGTTAGAAGAAAATATCGCTGATGAAGATATGGTGTATCCCATCATTCATTTAGAAGGTGAAGATATCGAAATTGCTGTTACACACAGTAAATCACAATATTCTGAAGAATACCATTCTTTCGTAAACGGTCAAAACACAACGCAAGGAGGGACGCATTTAAGTTCATTTAGAGAAGCGATCGTTCGAAGTATAAAAGAATTCTATAACAAACCTTTTGAAGCTTCTGATATTCGTAAATCAATTGTTTCTGCAATTGCAGTTAAAGTTGAAGAACCTGTTTTTGAAAGTCAGACGAAAACTAAATTAGGTTCAACTGATATTGGTCCAAATGGTCCAACAGTAAGGACTTTTATAAATGATTTTATAAAAGTTAAGTTTGATAATTATTTGCACAAAAACCCCGAAGTTGCAGATGCTTTGTTACGTAAAATTCTTCAAGCTGAAAGAGAACGTAAAGAATTATCAGGAATTCGTAAGTTAGCTAAAGACAGGGCAAAGAAATCGAATCTACACAATAAAAAATTACGCGATTGTAGAGTGCATTTAATGGATGTCAAAAATCCAAGGAGCTTAGAAAGTACGCTTTTTATTACAGAGGGAGATTCTGCATCGGGTTCGATTACCAAAAGTCGTGATGTAAATACACAAGCGGTTTTTAGTTTACGTGGAAAGCCTTTGAATTCGTATGGAATGTCAAAGAAGATTGTATATGAAAATGAAGAATTTAATTTATTACAAGCTGCTTTAAATATAGAAGAATCGATGGAAGATTTGCGTTACAACAATATTGTAATAGCAACCGATGCTGATGTCGATGGAATGCACATTAGATTGTTATTGATTACGTTCTTCTTACAATTCTTTCCAGAGTTGATTAAAGACGGACATTTATATATATTACAAACACCTTTATTTAGAGTTCGTAATAAAAAAGAAACCATTTATTGCTACAGCGATGAAGAAAAGAGAGCAGCCATTGAAAAGTTAAAACCAAAACCAGAAATAACTCGATTTAAAGGTTTGGGAGAGATTTCGCCCGATGAGTTTAAGTTTTTTATTGGGGAAGATATTAGATTAGATCCAGTCATGTTAGATAAGGCTACATCAATTGAAACGTTACTAGAATTTTACATGGGAAAAAATACACCAGACCGACAAGAGTTTATCATAAACAATTTGAAGGTGGAGTTGGATGTGATTGAGAAAGAATAAATAACTTAGCGAAACTTTGTGTAAAAACTTTGTGGAACTCTGTGCTACAAAAAATACTGAATACTCAGGACAAAAATGAAAGACGAAGACGAAGATAACATAAATGAAGAAACTAACGAAGAGTTAGAAGAATCAGGAAATGATGGAACTTTAGATGAAGGTTTTGATGAAATACATACATCAGGACATAATTTCTATGAAAACAATGAAGATCCAGAAGAAACGATTACGAAAGTAACCGGAATGTATAAAGATTGGTTTTTAGATTATGCTTCGTATGTAATTCTAGAACGAGCTGTTCCTGCTATTGAAGATGGTTTTAAACCGGTTCAACGTAGAATTATGCACTCGATGAAAGAGTTAGATGATGGACGTTACAATAAAGTAGCTAATATCGTTGGACACACGATGCAGTATCATCCTCACGGAGATGCCAGTATTGGTGATGCTATGGTGCAAATCGGTCAGAAGGAATTGATTATCGATATGCAAGGTAACTGGGGAAATATCCTTACAGGTGATTCTGCTGCGGCTTCTCGTTATATTGAAGCTCGAATCTCTAAATTGGGTCACGATATCTTATTTTCTCCAAAAATTACCGAATGGGGAACGTCTTATGATGGTCGTCGTGCTGAACCCGTAAATCTTCCAGTTAAATTTCCATTGCTATTAGCACAAGGAGCAGAAGGAATTGCGGTAGGTTTATCTACAAAAGTTTTACCTCATAATTTCGTTGAATTAATAGATTCGTCTATCAAAATATTAAAAGGAAAACCCTTTACACTATATCCAGATTTTCCAACTGCCGGAATTGCTGATGTGTCTAATTATAACGATGGTCTTCGTGGAGGAAGAGTGCGTGTCCGTGCTAAAATTTCACAATTAGATAAGCAAACGCTGGTTATAACCCAGATTCCTTTTTCAACTAATACTTCGACTTTGATTGATAGTATTCTGAAAGCAAATGATAAAGGAAAAATTAAAGTTAAGAAAATTGAAGACAACACAGCTGCTGAGGTTGAAATATTAATTCATTTAACTCCAGGAATTTCACCAGATAAAATGATTGATGCATTATACGCTTTTACAGCATGTGAATCGTCAATTGCTCCTTTAGGATGTGTTATTGGAGATAATAAACCAATGTTTATCGGAGTTTCTGAAATGTTGAAAATTTCGACTAACAGAACAGTTCAATTGCTTAAACGCGAATTAGAAATTCAGTTAGATGAATTG
>NZ_CAXBFR010000055.1:0-17548 GCF_963975005.1 uncultured Flavobacterium sp. | reverse complement strand
TATAATTCCATCAAACTCATAATCTGGTTCTCTGTAATTATTTTTTTTATGGGGTGCACTTTTAATTTCTTTTTTAATAGGTGTTTCACTGCTAGCTACTTTGGGTCCAATGTAACTTGGGTGATTTGGATTGTTTTGATTGGCTTTCTCAATGATAGCCTTTCTTTGCTCTTCCGTTAATTGTGGAGCTTTTTTTTCAGGTTTTGAATTTTCTTCAAAATTAATAGCTTCTTGTGTCGCAGCTATCTTAGTCTCTTTGGTGAATTTTGGTTTTGCAACAGGTTTAGCTATTGGCCCTTTTTCAACTGGTTTTTCTTCAGTTGTTATTGCTTTTGTCGTTGTTTCAACAACTGGTTTTGTAGTTTTGGATACTACAGGTTTTTTTGCTTTTGGTGTTGTAACTTTAGCTCTTTTTTCGATTGTAGCTTCGGTTTTTACAATATCTACAGGAATTGGGTTTAAAGCTTGATGATCTAATATTTGATAGATTAATTCATCTTTTTTTAAGGCACTAACTTTTTTTAGCTTGGCCGCTTTTGCAATTTCATGCAAATCTGAGAGTTTCATCTCATTTAATTTTTCAATGTCAAACATGAAGGTTTCGTAATGTTAAGTTGATACAGAATGTATAATATGATTTCTTTCTAAGTAAAGATTTGTAACGATTCGTAAATGAAGTGATTACGAATATCTTATGCAATAATACGACATTTTTACAATAAAACAATAGTTTTTTAAAAAAAGAAAACTTAATTTTGGCGTAATAATGATTTAGAAATGATTCAGAGAATACAATCTTTATATTTATTTGTGTGTGCCTTGTTATCGGCTTTAGTGCCAATGTTTCTCCCTTTGTGGAAAGATGCAAAACAAATGCCTGTTTATTTTACAAGTGATATTATATATATTGTAGGGTTTGGATTAATTGCAACAATGGCTTTAATTAGCATATTGTTATTTAAAAAGAGACAAAATCAATTTGTTTTAAACAGGTTGAATATCATATTGAACTTTATTTTAATAGGATTATTTGTGTATCGAACGCTAAATTTATCTGGAGAAGCTTCGGTTTCTGAGAAAGGTATTGCGATGTTTGTTCCTTTGGTTTCTATCGTGTTACTAGTTTTGGCTAACAAGGCTATTAAGAAGGACGAAGATCTCGTAAAATCTGTAGATCGACTACGATAAACCTATCATCTTAGTTTATTAGTGCGAAGAAAACCCGATTCGAAAGTTTCGGGTTTTTTTGTGGTTATATTTTTTTAAAAAATTAAAGTCTATTAGAAAGTGCTGTTAGGTATAAATAATTTCCTTCACCATCAAAAACTAAAATAAAATAATTAGTTGCATCAGAAACTCCAACATCATAATAAGTTTTTTCAAACTGTTTAACAATTAATGAAGCTTCATTAATTTGATAACTGGAATAGTAATCTACTAAATATTTTTTTATTTTATCTTTCAATGAAGTTATGGCAATACTTTTTTGAATAGCTTTTATATTACCATCATCACTATAACTAACTAAAAGTCTTGAATTACCTTTTAAAAACTCAGCTTCAAATCTAAGATCATCATTGTTTTTTCCTCTATAGAATATTGACCAATTGACCTCTTTAATATCTTTAAATTCGTTTTTGAAATTGGATTCTACTATTACTGGCAATTTTATTTTTTCTTGAGCATTTGTTAAAAATGTTAAACATAAAATTAGAATTGTTAGTGCTTTTTTCATCATAAAAATTTTTGAAATTATATTTTTTAACATACTAATAATGAACAAAAAAAACAAGAACTTTAATAAAACTTTAAAGAATTAATTCTACTTCTTCCCTATCTCAACAACCTCCAAATCCTTAATTTTATCTTCATCAATAACAAATCGCAACATAGTTCGAACTTGATGAAAACCAGAAACTCCAGCCGCACCAGGATTCATATGTAATAAATTTAGCTTCTTGTCAAACATAACCTTTAATATATGAGAATGTCCACAAATAAAAAGTTTCGGTGGATTTTTATAAAGTTCTTCCCGAATAGCTTGATTGTATTTTCCTGGATAACCACCAATATGTGTTATTAATACATCAACTCCTTCACACATAAAACGATTGTTTAACGGAAATTCCATTCGTGCTTTATCATCATCTATGTTTCCATAAACAGCTCGTAAAGGTTTTAATTTCTTAATGGTATCAGTTACAGCTAAGTTCCCAATATCACCTGCATGCCAAACTTCATCGGCTTGATTAACGTATTTCAAAATGGTATCATCAATGTAACTGTGTGTATCGGAAAGCAATAATATCTTAATCATATCACAAAAATAGATTAATTATTGAAATTCAAATTGTCATTGCTGCTGAATTTTGTAAATTTGCCCATTATGTGTAAAAACTTTTAAATGCTTAAACACATAAACTTTTAGCCTCAAAAATGAGATACTTTATAGAATTCGCATACAACGGAAAAAATTATCACGGTTTTCAAACACAAACCAACGCTTCATCCGTTCAAGAAACATTGACAAAAGCTTTGCAGTTGTTAATC
Organism: uncultured Flavobacterium sp.; assembly: GCF_963975005.1. Classification (GTDB taxonomy): domain Bacteria; phylum Bacteroidota; class Bacteroidia; order Flavobacteriales; family Flavobacteriaceae; genus Flavobacterium. The sequence continues at coordinate 14,998 of NZ_CAXBFR010000055.1, read as the reverse complement.
GATAAATCTATCGAAGTCGTTGGTGCCGGAAGAACTGATTCTGGTGTTCATGCCAAGCAAATGTTTGCTCATTTTGATATTGAAAATATATTAGACACAACCTATTGGTTACCAAAACTTAACTCTTATTTGCCAAAAGATATTGTAATTTATAATATTTTTGAAGTCAAAGAAGATATTCATGCTCGTTTTGAAGCTTCTGCAAGGACTTATGAATATTACATTCATACTTTTAAAAATGCTTTTTTAGAAGATATAAGTTGGTATTGTTTTCAGCAATTAGATGTTGATTTAATGAACAAAGCTTGTCAATTATTATTTAAATATAATGATTTTGAGTGTTTTTCAAAAGTACATACCGAAGTATTTACATTCAATTGCACCATTACTGAAGCCAATTGGAAACAAAACGGAAACCAACTAATCTTTACCATAAAAGCTAATAGGTTTTTACGCAATATGGTAAGAGCAATTGTAGGAACCATGATTAATATTGGTTCTGGAAAAACAAGTTTAGAAGAATTTAAAGAAATTATAGAAAGTAAAAACCGTTCAAAAGCTGGATTTTCTGTTCCTGCACACGGATTATTTTTAGTAAAAGTAGATTATCCCTTTTTAGAAAATAAATAAAATTATAAATTGCCGTTGGTTACAACCAACGGATAATAAAGATACTGAAACAAGTTCATCATAAAATGAAAAACAAGATACAAACCAAATCATTAAAAAAAGTACTAGCTTATGCAAAGCCATATAAATCAAGGTTTATTTGGGTAATTGTTTGGGCTATTGTTTTAGCTCTTTTTGCAGCTACACGTCCTTATTTATTAAAACAAACTGTTGATAATTACTTAGAACCTAAAGATGTTAATGGCTTATTATTTTATATAGTCTTAATGGGTATTGTTTTAATAGTTGAAGTTATTTCTCAATTTTTCTTTACGTATTGGGCAAATTGGTTGGGACAAGATATCATCAAAGACATTCGAAATAAGTTATTCAAACATATTGCTTCATTCAAAATGAAGTACTTCGATAATGAACCTGTTGGAAAATTAGTAACGCGTTCTGTTTCTGATATTGAATCCATTGCGAGTATTTTCAGTCAAGGTTTATTCATGATTGTTAGTGATATGCTAAAAATGGTTGTTATTCTAGGAATAATGCTTTACATGAATTGGAAACTTACCCTAATCGTTCTTCTTGCCATGCCTATTTTGATTGTGGCAACTAATATTTTTCAAAAGAAAATGCGTGTAGCTTTTAATGAAGTACGTACACAAGTTTCTAACCTAAATACTTTTGTACAGGAACGATTAACTGGAATGAAAATCTTACAATTATTCAACCGAGAAGACATAGAATTTGATAAATTCAAAGCCATTAATGAAAAACACAACAATGCTTGGCAAAAGAATATTTTATACAACTCTATCTTCTTCCCTATTGCCGATATAGTCTCATCTTTAACTTTAGGTGCCATAATTTGGTATGGTGGAATAAACATTCTTAACGGAAGTGACACCACAACCTTTGGAGACTTTTTTGCTTACACCATGTTCATAACTATGCTATTCAATCCATTGCGTCAAATTGCAGATAAATTTAACGTCATGCAGATGGGAATAATTGCTGCAGAAAGAGTATTCGAAATCTTAGAGACAGACAGTCAAATTCAAAATATCGGTACAAAAGTTGCGACAAGCTTTGCTGGAAAAGTTGACTTAGAAAATGTTCGTTTTAGTTATATAGAAAATGAAGAAGTACTAAAAGGTGTTAACCTAGAAATCAATTCAGGGGAAACCATTGCCATTGTAGGAAGTACTGGTGCTGGAAAAACAACTATCATAAATTTACTAAATCGTTTTTACGAAATTGATTCAGGCAAAATCAAGATTGACAACATTGACATTAAAGACTTTACTTTAGAAAGTTTAAGAAAACAAATTGCTGTTGTCTTACAAGATGTGTTTTTATTTGCTGATACAGTTTACAACAACATTACATTATATAATCCAGAAATTACGCGCGAATACGTAATCACGTGTGCCAAACAAATTGGCGTACACGATTTCATCATGAGTTTACCAAATGGTTATGATTATGACGTAAAAGAACGCGGTGTGATGTTATCATCTGGACAAAGACAATTAATTGCGTTTTTAAGAGCTTATGTGAGTAAACCAAGTATTCTAATTTTAGATGAAGCAACATCATCAATTGATACTTATTCAGAAGAATTAATTCAAACAGCAACAGAAAAAATCACTAAAGGAAGAACATCTATAGTAATTGCTCACCGATTAGCCACAATCATAAATGCTGATAAAATTATAGTTATGGATAAAGGAAAAATAGTAGAACAAGGAACTCATAGCGAATTATTAGCGCAAGAATCTGGTTTCTATAAGAATTTGTATGAAGCACAATTTGATACAAAAGTAGCTTGATTTAATGGTCAGTGATAAGTTTTTAGAGTTCAGTTGAACTATGTATAAATACTAAACTCATAAACTTCTAAACAATTTAAACTCATAAACTTTTACGATACAAATAATTTCCATAATTTCGCAAGCATTATTACAAACAAGAAAATAACACATTATGACACGAGCTTTTGCGACTGCATTTTTTACAAATAATAAATAAATACTAAAAAAATGAAATACGATATTATAGTTTTAGGTAGTGGTCCTGGTGGATATGTAACTGCCATTAGAGCTTCACAATTAGGCTTTAAAGTTGCCATTATTGAAAAAGAAAATTTAGGTGGAATTTGCCTTAACTGGGGATGTATTCCAACTAAAGCTTTATTAAAATCGGCTCAAGTATTTGATTATTTAAAACATGCATCTGACTATGGTTTAATAGTTGAATCTTTTGACAAAGACTTTAGTGCTGTTGTAAAACGCTCTAGAGATGTAGCAGATGGGATGAGCAAAGGTGTTCAATTCTTGATGAAGAAAAACAAAATTGATGTTATAGACGGTTTTGGAAAGCTAAAAGCTGGAAAAAAAGTAGATGTAACAGATAAAGACGGAAAAACTACTGAATATAGTGCTGACAATATCGTAATCGCAACAGGTGCACGTTCTCGTGAATTGCCTAACTTGCCTCAAGATGGTAAAAAAGTAATTGGATATAGACAAGCAATGACTTTACCAGAACAACCAAAATCTATGATTGTTGTAGGTTCAGGTGCAATTGGTGTTGAGTTTGCTCATTTCTATAATGCAATGGGTACAGATGTAACTGTTGTAGAATTCATGCCAAATATCGTTCCGGTTGAAGATGAGGATATTTCAAAACAAATGGAACGTTCTATGAAGAAAGCTGGTGTGAAAATCATGACAAGTTCTTCTGTGGAACGAATTGATACTTCTGGAAAAGGAGTTAAAGCATACGTTAAAACAGCTAAAGGAGAAGAAGTTTTAGAAGCTGATATTTTACTTTCTGCTGTTGGAATCAAAACAAATATTGAAAACATCGGATTAGAAGAAGTTGGAATCGCAACTGACAAAGATAAAATCTTAGTAAACGATTTCTACCAAACAAATATCCCAGGTTACTTTGCAATTGGTGATGTAACTCCAGGTCAAGCTTTAGCACACGTTGCCTCTGCTGAAGGAATTTTATTAGTAGAAAAATTAGCTGGTTTACACGTTGATCCATTAGATTATGGAAACATTCCAGGTTGTACTTATGCAACTCCAGAAATTGCTTCTGTAGGTTTAACTGAAAAACAAGCTAAAGAAAAAGGATACGAATTAAAAATTGGTAAATTTCCATTTACAGCATCTGGAAAAGCAAAAGCTTCTGGAACTCCAGATGGTTTTGTAAAAGTAATTTTTGATGCAAAATACGGTGAATGGTTAGGTTGTCATATGATAGGTGCTGGTGTAACAGACATGATTGCAGAAGCAGTTGTAGCGCGTAAACTAGAAACAACAGGACACGAAATCTTGAAAGCAGTTCACCCTCACCCAACCATGAGTGAAGCAGTTATGGAAGCTGTGGCTGATGCTTACGGAGAAGTGATTCACTTATAAGAAATTTAGAATTCAGAAATATAGAAATCCTTGACAGTTTTGTTGAGGATTTTTTTTATATTGCTGTACCAAAATACTACTATAAAATTTTACAACTTCATTTTGTTTCTATTAATTATTCCATCAATTAGTAATTCACAGGAAATTCCTAAAGAAATACTGAAAGATACTATCTATGGAAATATAAAGAAAATACGTGAAAAAGTTGTTTTCCTTACAAAAGTTGAAAATCCACAAATACTATATTATGATGATTATGGACATTCAGGCTTTATGGGACCAACAGCTACAACCTCAAGATTCTATAAAACTTGGTTCTCATCTGATTTTTGTTATTATATTAATTATGAACGTCATTTTGATGAAAAAAGAAATGTTATAAAAGATATATGGTATGATAAACAAAATGAGTTTATGAATTCATATAAATATAAATATGATGCTAAAAACAGAGTAACTATGGAAATTGATTCTACGAGTTTTTCATTGTACACAAAAAATTCATATTACCAAGATTATGAAAACTTCACAATTGAAAATATAATTTCTCAAAGTTTAAATAATAATCACTTTAAACATTTAATTTATTTTTATAAAGACAATAAATTAACTAGATCAAAAAACATTGACGACAATGGAAACATTGAAGAGTATATTTATAATTATAATTCATTTGGAAAACAATCATCAAGGATACATAAAAATCCTTCTTATAATAAAAGACATGGTGAAAATTCTTGGAGTTATGGAGTGCATGATTCAATTGGCTCCATACTTAAAGATCAATCCTATGTTTATGACCTCAAAAATCGTTTGATTAATACTTTATATTATGCATTCTCAAAAGAGGATAACTATGAAAAACCAAAATTGATCTATCAAGAAATTAATACTTATAAAAATGATAATTTAATTAGTTTTGAAAGAAAAAGTGAGAATGGTGGAACATCAATCTTTTTTAATTATAAATATGACAAACAAAATAGACTGATTGAATATAATGTTTGTAATGAAACAAATTCTAATCCTAAAATAATTGAAAAATATAAATACAGAAATAATAAAATCATATCATTAGAATATATAGATGAATCTTATGATAAATCATTTGAAGTTAACGGAATGAAAAAAAGCACATCAACTTTTTCATACAAATACGATAATAAAAATAATTGGATTGAAATAGTCAAAAATGTAGATGGTATAGATTTATATAAATGGATTAGAGAAATTGAATATTATTAAAACTTAAATTATAGTAAAATTCTCAAAAATTGTTGGGGATTTTTTTTTATATTACTATTCCAAAAAACAATTATGAGATTTTCTTTTTTATTAGTTTTACTTATTATTACATCTTCTGTCAAATCACAAGTTTCAAATATAGATTCAATATATGGAAACATTAAACGTGTTCGTGAGAAAGTTTTTGATATTAGTAATAAAGATAATCCAAGACAGATAGAAATAGATGAGTATAGTGACTCAATGATTTTAATTCCAAATAGTTTAAACCTAACTATTTATGATAGTTCATTTTCAGGAAGTCAAAGTGGATACGAAAATTATGAGCAATTCTACAATGAAAATGGCAAAATAGTAAAGCATATTTGGTATGTGAAAAAAGATGATTTTTATAAATCTACATCTTATCAATATGATAAAAAAAATAGGGTAATAAAAGAAATAGACTCTTCAAGTAACTATGTGTCATATGATAAACATTATTATGAAGATTTTGATAATTACACAAATGAAAACATTATTTCTTTAAATTTAGAGTCAAATTATTTTAATCATACAATAAAACAGTATAAAGACAACAAAGTCATAAGAATAAAACTAATTGATGAATACGGAAACATTACAGAATTTATTAATGATTATAATCAAAACGGAAAATTAAAATATACTACATTAAAAAATCCAGAAACTTGGAAAAAAAATGAAAATGGAAATTGGTCATATGGAGTTCAAGATACTATTCCTAATGTATTTAAAAGTTCGATTTATGAAAATGACGATAAAAACAGACTCTTAAAAAGATTAGACTATGATTATTCAGCAAAAAATAATTATGAAAAACCAATTTTACTGCATCAAGTTTTATACAACTATGAAGACTATAAAACAACAGTAAAAACAATTTACGAATCAGGAAATTCTTCATCTTTTATTTATGTTTATGATAAGAAAAATCGAATAATAGAATATCATTGTTGTAGCGATACTATTTCAGATTCAGTTAGAATTAAAAAGTATACATATAAAAAAAATCAAATCATTTCACTTCAATATATTTCAAAAGACAAAGGCAAAACTAATATTCAAAAAATTGATTTTAAATACAAATTCGATAACAATTTTAATTGGATAGAAATTATTAAGATTGTTGACGGAAAAGAGAAGTCTAAAAGAACAAGAGAAATAGAATATTATTAATACTTAAATTAGTATCAAAATTTAAAAATGGAAACATATCAAATAGTAATTGCTATATCTATAGTAATTTTTGTCCTTTTTTTTAAAAGTGCTTATAAAGAAGATAAAATATACAAAGAAGAAATTAAAAAACGATTAGATGAAGAAATTCATTTAGAATTTAATGTACCTCAAATAAATCAAGACTTACTCAAAGAATTTGAATCCATTTTTTTATCAGGTAAATTGATGGATTTAAAAATATTTCAAGTAAATGATTTCTATTATCATGAAGAAAGTGAAAATTTATTCATTTTTGAAGGCATTGAATTTAAATTCAATAAAGGCTTCTTCTCAATCGGTTTTTCATCTGAACATGAATATAATATGTTTCAAGCTACTCCATTCACAGAACTATACGATAATGAAAATGAAGAAGAAATAAATATTGAAGAAACTAAAAAACTGTCCAACCTAATTGGAAAAAAAGTAGTTGAGGTAAAATTTAAAACTTTAGATTTCAATGAAGTTATTGATTACACAATGAAATTAGAAAAAGTATCTAAAATTGTTGAAGTTATTCTACATTTCGAAAACAACGAGACACTACAAATTGCAACCATAAATTACGATTACGAAAAAGATAAACCTCCCAAGAATTATCGTTATGACGTTACAGGAGAACTATTAATCTCTTTAAATAATAGAGTGAAAATTTAAAAAAAATCTTGAAACGTAGCCTTTAAGAAAAAAATATAGCATTTATGATTTTGAAAATAAAGTAATTAATTCAGATTTCATTTTTTAATAAACATAACCATTTAATTAAAAACTCTAACAAAATCTTAAGACTTTCAAAAACAATACTATCTCAAAAAAATGTAACTTTACTGTATAATTAATATACAATGAAAAAGACTATAGTAATCGTCGGTGGTGGATTTGCAGGCTTAGAGTTAGTAAGAAAGCTAGGAAACTCCGAAAAATACAACACCATATTAGTCGATGCCAACAACTATAACTTCTTTCCTCCTTTAATTTATCAGGTTTCAACCGGACTAATGGAACCTTCCGCCATAAGTTATCCCTTTAGAAAAATACTTAGACACAGCAAAAATGCAAGATTTCGATTAGGAAGTCTCGAAAAAGTGATTCCCTCAGAAAACAAAATCATACTAAGCAATGGTAAGTTAAACTATGACATATTAGTCATGGCAACAGGAACAGAAAGCAACTATTTTGGCAACAAAAATATTGAAGCTTACAGTTTGCCCATGAAAACCATAAGTGATGCACTTACCTTAAGAAACACAATTCTAACTCGCTTAGATCGTGCTACTAGACTTACAAGCGAAGCTGAAAGACAAAAAATGCTAACTTTTGTCATAGCTGGTGCTGGACCAACCGGTGTAGAACTTTCAGGTGTTCTAGCAGAAATGAATACTTCCATCATAAAAAAAGACTACCCAGAACTAGCTGATAAAGACATCCTAAAAATCTACTTAGTTGACGGAATGCCAACAGTCTTAAACGTAATGTCAAAAAAATCACAAGAGTACACTCATAAAAAATTAAAAGAATTAGGTGTAGAAATTAAACTGAATTGTTTAGTAAAAGATTTCAATGAAGACGTAGTTGAACTTTCTGATGGTAGTAAAATAGAATCTAGAAACTTAATTTGGGCAGCTGGTGTGTCAGCCAAAACGTTTGAAGGTTTTGAGCAATCAAGTTATGGTAGAGGAAAAAGATTAAAAACAAACCCTTTTAACTTAGTAGAAGGTTATGAAAATATTTATGCTTTAGGAGATTGTGCTATACTTTCAGGTGACACAAATTATCCTGACGGTCATCCACAACTAGCTCAACCAGCCATTCAGCAAGCCGACAACTTAGCTAGTAATTTAGATAAAGATTATAAGAATTGGAAACCTTTTAAATATACTAACAAAGGTTCTTTAGCCATTATTGGAAGAAACAAAGCTGTTTTCGATTTACCTAAAGAAAAGTACTTTATAAAAGGATTTCTAGCATGGTTAATTTGGTTATTTGTACACATCATGGGATTAGTAAACTTCAAAAATAGACTACGCACATTTGTAAATTGGATAGGCTATTATATCTATAAAGACCAATACTTTAGAATGATCATCAAGCCCAACGAAAAAACAAAACTTGATGAAGATGAAATAAACAAAGAAATTTCGTAATTTCTCAACTTAAAAAAAAGTAATAATTTAGTTATTTGGGTTTAACTATTTATAAGATTTAAATATAAATAATAGTTTCAACATGGATATATTGTAACACACAACACCTTTTAAAGCAGTAAATTAGCGATAAAATAATAATAACCTATTAAAACAAATTATGAAAAATTATTTTATTATGACACTACTTTGTGTTACCCTTGTAGGATGTAAAGAAACAGTAAAAGAAAATGAAACGGATAGCGAAGAAAAAATAGGAGTCGTAGAAAAAGCTATAACAGCAACTGCTCTAATTTCTGCCAAAAGTAATAGTGCTGTTAAAGGTACGGTTACATTCACCGAAAAGGAAGGAAAAGTATTCATGAAAGCTAATTTTACAGGATTAACACCTGGAGAACATGCTATTCATATTCACGAAAACGGAGATTGTAGTGCAGATGACGGTTCATCAGCAGGTGGACATTGGAATCCAACCAAAGAAGACCATGGAGCTTGGGAACATAAAGCGTTTCATAAAGGAGACATAGGAAACTTAGTCGCTGATGAAAACGGAATTGCAACTATCACCAAAGAAACCGATTTATGGTGTATCAGTTGCGAAGATGAAAACAAAAACATAGTCGGAAAATCAATCGTTGTCCACAAAGATTTAGACGATATGAAATCACAACCAAGTGGAAATGCAGGAAATCGTATAGGATGTGGAGAAATTGTACTAGAACAATAGTAAATTTAAAACATACAGACTCACCCGTATATTAAAAGAGTCCTCAACATTAAATGTTGGGGATTTTTTTTGCCCAATTTATTACAATTACGGGAAACCGTAAAAATCTTACATTTCTTTTTATATATTTACGGAAAATTACTTTAGTTTAAATTTTATTTAAAACAAAAAATATGAGAATTTTTTTTTTAATAGCTATTACATTTTTAATTATTAGTTGTGGATCACATGTTAAATCTAACTTTAATGAGCAATTAAAACCTCTAACCATTGAAGACAAAGTAGCTTTTCTTGATTTAAAAAACCCTGTTCCTGAAAATTCAGAAAAAATAGGAAGTGCTAGATTTGGAGACAGTGGCTTTTCTACCGATTGTGATTTCAATACAAATTTAATTAGTGCAAGAAAGCTAGCTAGAGCAAATGGGCTAATATTGTTAAAGTAATAAAAAAGTCAAGACCAGATTTATGGAGCACTTGCTATCGCATTACGGTTGAATTTTATTATTTTTCAGGAGACGTAACTGAATTACCTCAATATCAATTACAAATTAAATAATCTAAATTATAAAATATGAAAAAAAATATTATCTGTTGCTCATTAGCTTTATCGTTTCTTGCATCAAGTTGTGCAACAGTAATGTCGGGTTCAAAACAAAATGTGAAATTTGCCAGTAATCCAACCTATGCAACCGTTTTCATTGACGAAGTTGAAGTTGGAAAAACTCCATTTGAAATGAAACTTGCAAGAATAAGTGAGCATGAAGTAATGATAAAACTAGACGGTTATCAAACTTATTACACTACATTAACCAAAAAATTTAACGGTTGGTTTATTGGAAATATTTTAATTGGTGGTTTAATAGGAATAATAATTGACCCAATTACAGGTGCTATGTATAATTTAACACCAAAAGAAGTTAATGCACAAATGGAACTTGGAACAGCTTTTAACTACAAAAAAGGCGATGTTTATGTTGCAGTCACACTTAAAATTGACCCAAATTGGAAAAAAATTGGACAACTTGAAAAAGTAAATAACTAAATACAAATATTAAACAATTAATTAAAAAGTAACTTTATGAAAAAACAATTACTTACTGCTGTCATTGCAGTTTTTGGACTTTTAACGGCTAATGCTCAAGAAGGTGGCGATTTTGAATTAGGACTTGGTTTGGGTGTGAATTTTGCAAATGTGTCAACAATAAATGGACAAAGCAATGCAACTTCTAAGATTTCTTTTAATGCTGGTGCTTCTGGTGAATATTATTTTTCGGACAGATGGGGTGTAAAAGCAAAATTAATCTATGACAATAAAGGTTGGGCAGATGGTTATATTTTAGATGAAAATAACATAGTTACAACAACAGATTTTAAACTAAACTACCTGACTGTTCCTGTAATGGCTAATTGGCATTTTGGATCTAACAGAAATTGGTATTTAAACTTTGGTCCCTATGTTGGATTTTTAATGAGTGCAGAAGATTCAGCATTAGGTTTAGACTTAAAAGAAGGCTTTAAAAGTACTGACTTTGGAGCAGCTTTTGGAATTGGACATAAAATTGAAATAGCCGACAACATTAAGTTATTTATTGAATATGATGGACAATCTGGATTTTCAGATATTTTTGAAGAAAATGCTGGAGAAGCTATTAGAAATGGTAGAAGTAGTTTTAATCTTGGAGTACTATTCAGTTTATAATTGACTCAAAAAACACAAAGAATCCTCAACAATAAACGTTGGGGATTTTTTTTGCACTATTTCCAATAAACCCTAAAAATCTATCTCCTTCTTTTTATATATTTACAAATAATTATAAAGATGCTAAATCCTTTTAATAAAAATCAAAGCCATAATTAAATAGCAAAAGGCTAAAAGCCTGCTTTCAAATTAATAAATGAAAAAAATAATAGTACTCTTTACCTTTTTATTCATAACTTCTTGTGGAAATGATGACTTAATAAATACGGATAATAATCAACTAGAAATAGAAACTGTACCTGAAATAGAGCCTGAAATTGGTTCTGAAGAAATTTTCCCAGCAGGAAGTCTAAATACTTTTTTTTCTAATGCCTTAATTTCAGATAATTCTAACAACATTGAGAGGATTAATCCTATAAAGATAACAGCATACGACCCAACCAGTAATAGAATTAAAACAGACTATTCTAATCTAGATAATTTAACACTTCAAGGTAGCAACGGTCAAAATTGGTTTATAACTCAAGGCAACGAAGCTTCAAAGGTAGTTGAAATTGAAAGCATAGATTTAGTAACCGGATGGATTACTTTAGGAAATACATACTTCGGAAGTTTAAATAAAAATATAGGGGCCAACATTGAATTTTTTAACCCTTTTATAAATTACAGTATCATAAACAATCGTCCCTTGTTTGATCCCTACCCTACCAGTGTTTCCGAAGGCATTTTTAATTACATTCAACCTGGTGGAATTATTGAAAAAACAGACGGAACTTATGTGCTTTTAACACCAGTAGTTTTTGGTTTTCATGACAAAAGAAGCATCTATTTTGCAACAAGTAACAATTTAGAAGATTGGACGTTTCACAACCAAAAAATTCTAAGTACCGATATGATACCGTTTGCAAAAACTAACGGAAACGTTTTTTCAACAGATAATCCATACAAACTAGAAAACGGAAATTATCTAGTTTTATTAGGGGTTCAACAACCCAACAATAGTTACACATCTGCCTACATGATAATTGATGAAGACCTCAATATCATACAAGAACCAAAGCAAATTATGATACCTGGTTGGAATGGAGAAAATCAAAATAGCTTCCCTCTAGCTCTAACAAAATTCGAAAACAAATACAGAATACTTTTTCACAAAAGAAACTACAATGCAATCAACAGAGAAATTCATGAAGTAATTGCTACCGATTTATTTAGTGCTTTAGATTTTAACAACAGCATTATATCATCAAACATAATACACAAAGGATCTAACAGCAGTGGCTATTTAAGAGGTAAAGCAGATGATGCAACCTACATTCAATTCAATTCAAAATTACACATACTACTCGGCAGCGAAGAAATATATTCCAGTTATTTAACCTCAAACAACAGAGAATATGGCTTAATGAATTGGAATGGCAATAATTGGAATCACGACAGCAGAAGTCCATTATTAATAAATCCCGTGCAATTACATACCAAATACCCTATTTTCGATTGGGCTAAGGATCATCTAGGAGCATTTGCCTCACCCTTTATAAAAAACCAAACGCTGTATATCTTTATGGCATTTGGAACCGATAATCCAGATTATTTCATTTCAGCAATTAAGATTCCTTTAAATTAAAGTACTAAAGCCCAATAAACAACATTGTTTTTTTTTACACTATTATTAACAATTAAAGGAAACCTAAAGAACTACTTTTCTTTTTTATATATTTACAAACAACTGTAAATAATTGTAAGTGCTAATAAATAGAATTTGCATGCTTGTACAAATTGTACATTAATTTAAAAAACATGAACGAATCAGATAAAAATATTTTAATAAAATCCTTGAATGCAATTTGCAACTTTCCTAAGAACATTCATTTAGTTAATTCACCAAATGAGTTTTTAGAAATTCATAATAGAAATGTAAAAATGTTGACTGAGTTAGGTCAAGAGAGAAAATCTGATTTTATACAAACGCTGATAAATGAATACCCAACTATTACTTTAAACGAACTGGAAAAATATATTTCAAATCAAAAAAAAGAGAAAAGCTTGCTTAGTGTGGTTACAGGTGACTTCATTTCTTCTTTATTCAATCTAATAAAAAACAAAGGTGTAAGTTTTAGCCAAATCAAGAATAAGTTAAACGCAATCTCAGTACTAAACGAAAAATTGATTAAGATTGTTGAAGATCCAATTTTCGAGGAAATCTATATAAAAACAATGTAAAACAGTAGTTTATAGCAATTACCATATGCAACAAACCCAAAAAATCCCCAACAAAAACGTTGAGGATTTTTTTTTATAAATTAATTCGTACAATTACGAAAAACCATAAAAATCTTACTTTTTCTTTTTATATATTTACAACTAATTAAAAATAAGCCTTTCGTATATATACAAGTTGTAGGCAATTTTAGTGAAAATCGTGAGAATTCAATAACCGAAGAGAAAAACTTATAAAAATTTACACGCAAATATAATTAATAGATATTTTAATTACATATTAAACAATTTAAACTAACCGAAACATAAACCAATGAAAAACATAGCAATTTACTTAATTCTTGTTACATCAATTTTAACTAGTTGCAGCCCTTTAAAATCTATTAAATCAGAATACAAACTAATTAGAACTTCCTCAAGTGGTATTTCGGCCAATGAAGTTGGTAATGGAAAGGTTTTAATATTCAATGGAAGTGGAATGAACCATAAAATAGACGATACGTCGCGCCTAAATATATGGATAAATGGTAACGCACTTGGACAACTTAATGCAAATGAATATGCGGTTTTATATTTATTGCCAGGAACTTATAATTTTATACTTCAACATAAAGATGTTGGAAATTTTGAAAGTACTCATATAGTAGAAATTACCAAAGAAACCATATTTATAAAAGTGAAACCAACTATAACATCTAATAAAATTGAAATTGTGACAAATATGCCAGAAGAACTTCGATGGTATAATAATATATTGCAATAAAAAACTGCCTACAACAGCAGTTACACAAGATTTGGGTTTTAGTCATAAACTGAAACTTGGTTTTGTGTTTTAAAGTTCAGTCATTAACCGAAAAATAAGGCGTACTTTTTCCCAAACCTCGTGTAGCTGCGAAACGTTAGCGGAAACCGTAAAAAAAAACGAGAATAAATATTAAACCTTAAATCAAATAATACAATGAGAAACATGATTAAAATTAGTTCGCTTTTAGTTTTTGCAATGCTTTTGAATAGTTGTGCATCTGGGTATAAAAAAATAAATCCAGAAAGAATAAATTATGCTTCAAAAAGTATTGAAAACAATATTTTGTTAGAATACAAATACGATTTGTTAGAAAAAAAATATAAAAAGAAAGAAACTAAAAATAATATCAAGCTTATTGCAGTTAAGATTACAAATAATACTGATAAAGAAATAGTTTTGGGTAGAGATTTTAAACTTTCTTATGAAAACGGTAATGAAGTTAGTTTAATTGAAACTGAGAAATTATTTAAAACTATTAAACAAAGTCCAGCTTCTTATTTATGGTACTTACTTTTATCTCCACTTCAATTTTATTCAGGAACTACAACTACATCAAATGGAAATTATACTGAAAATAAACCAGCAAACTCATTCCCAATTGGGCTGATAGTAGGTCCAGGATTAGCAGGAGGTAATATGATTGCTGCAAGTTCAGCAAATAAGAATTTTAAAAATGAATTAATGCAATATGATCTTAATGGGAAAACTATTAAAAAAGGAGAAACTGTTTATGGATTGATAGGTTCAAATTCGAATAGTTATGATTCAATTAAAATAAAGAAAGTGGAATAACGGCTATCCGCTAACAGCAGTTTGTAGCAATTTCTAGGCATGGTTTGTGTTCGGAATTTTCTCCGAAAATTCCACGAG
>NZ_CAXBFR010000054.1:0-17652 GCF_963975005.1 uncultured Flavobacterium sp. | reverse complement strand
CTAAAGCATTAGGAGACCCAAAAGATGTCGCCAAATTAGTAGCATTTTTAATTAGTGATGCAAATGGTTATGTAAGTGGACAAACTATAGCGATCGATGGAGGAGAATCCAATATGTATGGAAATGCCGAATAGATTAATAAAAAAAAGCCTTTAAGTTACTTTACTTAAAGGCTTTTTTAATGTTATAAATGAAAAAAAAAGGATCAAAACACGCTAAATTAGAATTATATGGTAAGTCATTTTTTTGGTTTAAACATCCAAATCAAAAGTCTTTCTCAATAAATCTATCGCTGGATTTATATTTCTTAATCGTTCATATTTATCATCTGGGGTAAAAGCGTATTTCTTTTCAACTGTTTCGTTTACTTTTACATTAATCACAATATCATGATTGTGAAGTTTTCCACGTAAATAACCTATTAATTCAACACAACCTGATAAAAATTCTTCTTTGGTGCTTTCGTTTGGAAGTTCTAAAGTAATTGTTGTCCCATTTAAAATTGGTTCATTCATCAACATATAAGTTGATAGTAACATTTTACCAGTATCAGACATTCTTTGAGCAAACTTATTCCATTGCAAAAGCATATCAGTTTCAGTAAATTTTTCAGAAGGTAATTCTCCTAAATGTTTTAAATGCTGACTTTGTTTGGCTTCTAATTCTTTTTTAGCACGTAAACCAGCTAATGATAATGCAGAGACTTTTGGCTGAGCTGTTGTTAATGGTTTGCTGGTTGTTGGTGGAGTTTCTTTTGGTTCAGAAATTTCTTTTTTTTCAACAGTTTTAGGAGTTTCAATTGTTTTTTCAGCAATTTGTTCACTGCTAATTGATGACGGAACACTTTCTTCCGTTTTCTGCAAAATGTCATCTGCAACTTTTTCACTCACTACTGAAGAAGTCTGACTGCTACTAATTGTTTCTGTAATCGAATAAGAATTGTTTCTAAAGTAAGTAGCTGGAATTATAAATGCGTTAGGCTTTTTTTTTTCTCCATCAAAAGTGATAGAGGCTAATTGCATCAAACATAATTCGACCAGCAATCGTTGATTTTGACTGATTTTGTAATTTAAATCAGTTGTATTTGCTAAATCAATTCCCTTTAATAAAAAGTCTTGTGAAGCTTTTTGAGATTGTGCACTATATAAAGCTTTTGCTTGTTCTCCAGAATCTAACAAAGTCAGTGTAGAAGGAGTTTGACAAACCAATAAATCTCTAAAATGTGAAGCTAATCCAGCTATAAAATGATGGCCGTCAAAACCTTTGGCTAAAATATCATCAAAGGCTAAAAGTAATTCTGGAATTTTATTTTCTAGAATATAATCCGTTACTCTTATGTAGTATTCAAAATCAAGGACATTTAAATTTTCGTAAACGGCTTGTCTCGTTAAATTATTACCACAATAAGAAACAACTCTATCAAATATAGATAATGCATCACGCATAGCACCATCAGCTTTTTGAGCTATAATATGTAGAGCATCATCTTCAAAACTTACACCTTGTTCGGTGGCAATTTCTTTTAAATGTTCTTTAGCATCATTTATTGTAATTCTTTTGAAATCAAAAATTTGACAACGCGATAAAATCGTTGGTAGAATTTTGTGCTTTTCTGTAGTAGCTAAAATAAAAATAGCATGTCTTGGTGGTTCTTCTAAAGTTTTCAAAAAGGCATTAAATGCAGCTGATGAAAGCATATGAACCTCGTCGACAATATATACTTTGTATTTTCCAGTTTGTGGTGGTATTCTAACTTGGTCGATAATATTTCTAATATCATCAACACTATTGTTAGAAGCAGCATCTAATTCAAAAACATTGAATGAAAAATCTTCATTAGGATCATCATAACCTTCTTGATTAATTTTTCGTGCTAAAATTCTTGCACAAGTCGTTTTTCCAACACCTCTTGGTCCAGTAAAAAGTAAGGCTTGAGCTAAATGATTATGTTCAATAGCATTAAGCAACGTATTAGTAATAGCTTTTTGTCCTACAACATCTTTAAATGTTTGAGGACGATATTTTCTGGCTGATACTATAAACTGTTCCATACTTAAAATTGAAATACAAATATAGTTTTAAAATTGACAATTGACAAGTCAGAATATTTGAAAATAATATATTTTTTTTGTTTCTTTAACAAAAATAAATTGGGTTTATGAGCTGTAAAAATTGTCAATCAGAATTAGAAGAGAATTATGAATTTTGCTATGCTTGTGGTGGAAAAGTTGTTACAAAAAGAATTACAATTAAATCTCTTGTTGGAGAATTTATGGAACGTTATTTAAGTTATGACAATAAGTTTTTTAACACTTTTAAAACCCTATTTACTGCTCCAGAACAAGTGATTAATGGTTATATTGAAGGTATTAGAGGTAAATATGTAGATCCGTTTACATATTTAATTATTGCTTTATCAATTTCAGGGTTTCAAATATATTTAATTAAGAAAGGTTTTCTCGGTTTTGATTTAGATAAAGTCTATGATGCTCAACCAAAAGAAAAAGCACCATTTAATATGAATGTTTTTATGACTAATTTTTTAGATTATATTAATATCATTACTATTCTATCAATTCCGTTATTGGCTTTTTTAGCAAAATTGACAATGTGGAAAAACAAAAAATTTAATTTTGCAGAACATAATGTAGTTTTAGCCTATTCCTATTCTCATTTTACAATTTTTGGAACAATTTTTACCTTATTTGGACTTATTTCTACAACTTTTTTTATAATAACTTCGTCAATATCATTCTTTATAATGCTTGCTTACATGATATATGTAGTACAGCGAGTGTTTAATTTTAATGCAATAGAATTAATTAAAAAAGTATTCTTGTATATTTTATTTTTAATACTTTTCTATATTATCATAATAATCTTTGGTATAATTGTCGGTATATTAATTAAAATCTCTTATCGATAAATCAATTAGTATTTTATCAGCACCATTAAACGAATTTGCAGCAAAACCAGCTACAAAAACACCTTTTTGTCCTGATTTTGATTTTATTCCATAAACCATAGACTCATCATCTGGATTTGAATCACCTTCATATCTATAAATATGTTCTATTTCAAAATTATCAGGATTGTCTGTGATTTCTTTTTCATTAATGTTATAGTCGTATTCAAATCCATCTTCTTTTAATAGTTTCAAAGCCTCAATTACTGTTGCATAATGATAAACCTTTCCCATAATATCTTAATTTTCAAATTATTACTAAACTTACCTAATTTTAATGTTTTTTGCGCCCAATTAAATGTTAAAATAACAAATAAATAGTTCTTTTAAAATCCTTACATTTGCAGTGCAGACCGCTTTATCGTCGTTCCAATTCGTTGGAAGGGAGGAAAGTCCGGACACCAAAGAGTAGCATAGCGGGTAACACCCGTCATTTCGATTTATCGAGAGAGGACAAGTGCAACAGAAAGTATGTACAGATAATGCTGTAGTGAAACCAGGTAAACTCTATGCGGTGAAATGTCAAGTATATCAGCAGTTTTGGTTCGCCAAATAAGAGCGACTCGTTCGATGTTGAAGGGTAGACAGCTTGAGTCATAAAGTAATTTATGATCTAGATAAATGATAAAGTATCTTTTTATTTTTCGAAATAAATTGAGAACAGAATCCGGCTTATAGGTCTGCTTTTTTTTAATTTTAATTTTGTTTATGAATAAAGTTGTTGTAAAAGTTTTAGAATCACAGTTTATCAATTATGATGTTAAACGATTTGTTGTTGAAAAACCAGAAGGATATGATTTTATTCCAGGTCAAGCTGTAAATATTTCGGTAAATGAACCTGAATGGAAAATGAAAGAAAGACCTTTTACTTTTACAAATCAAAAAGAAGCTAAAAATTTAGAATTCATAATTAAAATATATAACGATCACAATGGTGTAACTAATAGATTAGCTGGAATTAATGCAGGTGATGAATTAATATTACACGATATATTTGGAGCTATTCATTACGAAAAACCCGGAGTTTTTATTGCAGCTGGAACAGGAATTACACCTTTTTTAGCTATTTTTAGAGACTTATACAAGAAAAACAAATTACGGGGTAATAAGTTAATTTTTGTCAATAAAACATCATTAGATGTAATTGCTGGACAAGAATTACAACGTATGTTTAAAGAAGATTTTCGTCCTGTTTTTACTAGAGAAGGTGTAGTTGGTTTTAGAGGAAAACGTATTGATAGAAACTTCTTAATTGAAAATATAGTTGATTTTAGCCAACATTTTTATGTATGTGGCCCATCTGAATTTGTAGGAAAAGTGGTTAAAAATTTAAAAGATTTAGGGGCTAAATCGGATAGTTTGATTTTTGAAGAATAATCTTTAAATATCATTTTCATTTTCTTCCACAAAATTATCTTCTTCCTCTTCTTTAAATTCAAAGAAAGAAAAAACAGTTCCTCCATATCTTTTAGCAAATGAAAAATGGATCATGTGTTCTAATGAAGTGTCTTTGGAATGTTCAACAACAAACATACCTTCTTCATCTAAAATCTCATTATCAAAAATAAGCGTTACAATTTTTTCAAAATCAATTTGTGTTAAATGATAAGGTGGATCAGCAAAAATAATGTCATAACTATTTTTACATCGTTCCAAATAAGCAAAAACATCAGATTTTATGGCTGTAATGTCAAAGTCAAATTCAGTAGTTGTTTTTTTAATAAAAGAAACACAACCAAAATCACCATCTACTGCTGTAATAGGGTGACTTCCTCTTGAAGCAAATTCGTAACTAATGTTTCCTGTTCCTGCAAACAATTCTAAAACACGTAAGCCTGAAAAGTTAAAATTGTTGTTTAAAACATTAAATAAGGCTTCTTTTGCCATATCTGTTGTTGGTCGAACGGGCAATTTTTTTGGTGCTTGTATTCTTCTACCTTTATGTTTTCCTGAAATGATTCTCACGAGTTGAATAGTATAAAATGATGTAGCATGTCTTTTTCAGCTACATCATATGTTTTTGATTGATTTGAAACATCCAATAAATTACAATTTCTAATAAACTTGTAAGCTATTTTATAAAATGAATCTTCTTTTGAAATGTTTCCGAATAATGAAATTCGAATCATTTCTGGATTTAATTGCAATTGTTCGAATGTAAATAATATATAATATATAAAATCTTCGGGTGAATTATATTCAAAAGAGTTAAATAAAAGCAATTCTTGATTTCTAACAACTACAATCTCAAAGTGATTTTCTTGAAAGTGAATAAAAACTTGCTTTTCATCTATGTTTTTTGATTTGTCTAGTATTTTTTGAACTAATAAAGTATTTGTGTTCTTGTACTCAAAACTTTCAAATTGATCTAATAAAAAATTATTAATATTTACAAAAGGAACATAGATGTTATTGACTTCATAATTGTTTAATTCATCAACAGCAAAAAAATCAGTTTCAAAAACTTTGACATTGTATTGAAGATAACTGGCTATATTGTCTTTGTCAAATAAAGGTTTTGGAACAAAAGTATTAATGTTATTATCATGAAGGACTATAATTTCATCATAGGTTTTAGTCAAAATAGAATTATCAATAAAAGCGTTCCACAATAGGCCATCAATTACTTCATTTTGTTTAAAAGTAACCGAATTATGAACTAATATTTTATTGGTAATTGTGTCAAAGACACAAAAAGAAAGTCCACTCAAGGATACTTGAATGGACAACTTTTTATAATTACGTTGAGTTATGTCGTTACTCGTTACTACCATATCTTTTTGGCCAATTTCCAGTTAAGGTAACATCTTCTAGCGAACCTAAAACTATTTTATCACCATTAATTTCATCAATAGATTTCTTTTTCTTTTCTTGCTCTAGTAAATCTTCATCCATTCCTTTTAAAACAGCATTTTTGTCAATTTCAACTTGTAAAGTTGGAAAAGCTTTATCTTTAACAATGATTGAACTTGTTTTCATAGAAACAGGAACTTCAAAGTCATTGATTTTAAGAATACTCATTCTTTTAAATCTTTCAGACTCTTTAAATAACGAATCTTTTACAGATTTAAAACCTAATGATTTTGTCACGACTACATCTTTAAAATAACCACCTTTACCCGATGCGTCTGTAGTAATTCTAAAAGCTGCATTTCTAGCAACGTCTGGTACAGAAGTATCTTTTCTTGTGATAATTTCAAATTGAGCAGTTTCAATAAAATTAATTAATGAATCAAAAGTAGGAGCATAATTTCCTTTAATTGATTTATAAGCCATTTGCGATTTTTTAATGTCTTGCATTTTATTTACTGCAGTTTCATATCGAATAGCTTTTTCTTCGTCAAAACGAATAGGAGCCATAACAGAACTGTAAATTAAATAGCCAAACACTCCAGCAACAATCCATAATAATATAGAAAAGAATATTCTGTTTTTTGGTGTTGCAATTTTATCAAAAACCTTTACAAGTACAAAGATTATAACAATAAGTAATACAAAAAAGATAGCTAATTTTAACATTTGATTTCTTAATTTTTTAGTTTAATAGGTACGCAAATCTACAATTTTTTTTTATTCTCAAAAGAATTTCTTTAAAAAATCATCAGTATATTTGAAAAATATTAAAAGCCAATCCCAAAAATAATGACTTCAAACCTGTTTTACAAACTATTACGCGACAACTTTCCATATGAACCAACGCTAAAACAGGATATTTTTTTTCAAAAAGTAGCCGATTTCGTGATAAACTCTTCTAATGATGAACTTTTTGTTTTGAAAGGCTATGCAGGAACCGGAAAAACAACCGTGATTTCTACTATAGTCAACCAACTTAAGAACGTAAATCTAAAATATTTATTGTTGGCACCAACCGGTAGAGCAGCAAAAGTTATAAGTAATTACTCTCAAAAACCTGCTTTTACTATACACAAGAAGATTTATTTTCCAAAAAAATCCAGTGGAGGAGGGGTAAGTTTTACCTTACAGCCAAATAAATTTACTAATACAGTTTTTATAATTGATGAGGCTTCAATGATTTCAGATACGAATCAAGAATCTAAATTATATGAAAATGGTTCACTTTTAGATGATTTATTATCTTTTGTGGATTCTGGAAAAAACTGCAAAATTATTTTTGTTGGTGATACAGCGCAGCTCCCACCAGTGCATTTAGATGTTAGTCCAGCTTTAAACATTGATTCTCTTTCGTTACATTATAATAAGAATGTACATCATATAGAATTAGACGAAGTTATGCGTCAAGAGGAAGATTCTGGAATTTTATTTAATGCTACTGAATTGCGAGAGATTTTAAAATCGCATTTCATTGACACTTACAAATTTGATGTAAAAGGATATAAAGATATAGTACGTTTGCAAGATGGTTATGATATCCAGGACGCAATTCAAGAAGCATTTAGTAATTTTGGTCTAGAAGAAACAGCCTTTATTGTTCGTTCTAACAAAAGAGCCAATCAATATAATGAGCAGATTAGAAGTAAAATTTTGGGAAAAGAAAACGAAATTTCTTCTGGTGATTATATGATAGTAGTAAAAAATAATTATTTTTGGTTAAAAGATTCGGACGAAGCAGGTTTTATTGCAAATGGAGATATTATTGAAGTTTTAGAAATCAGAAATATAAAAGAGCTTTATGGTTTCAAATTTGCTACAGTAAAAGTAAGAATGGTCGATTATCCCAATCAAATTCCGTTTGATACTATATTATTGTTAGATACTATTAAAAGTGAATCACCATCTTTGACTTATGAAGAATCAAACAAATTATATCAAGAAGTAATGCTTGATTATGAAGACGAAACCACAAAATATAAAAAATTCCAAAAAGTAAAGAACAATGAATATTTTAATGCACTTCAAGTCAAGTTTTCTTATGCCATAACGTGTCACAAATCACAAGGTGGACAATGGAATACAGTTTTTATTGAACAACCTTATTTACCTAACGGAATTGACAAAGATTACATCAGATGGCTTTATACAGCTATGACAAGAGCAAAAGAAAAGTTATATTTAATAGGATTTAAAGACGAAAATTTCACTGAAAACTAACAACTAATAGCCAAAAAATGACAGAAACAATTATAAGTATATTACTAGGATTTGGACTAGCTGCTTCAGCTGGTTTTAGAGTTTTTGTACCATTATTTGCCTTGAGTTTAGCTACACATTACGGTTATGTTCCTGTTGGAGATTCATTTACATGGATTGGAGGTTTGCCAGCTATAATTTGCCTTGGTATTGCGACAGTTGTAGAAATTGGCGCTTATTATATTCCTTTTGTAGATAATTTATTAGATACAATTTCAATTCCGTTAGCTACAATTGCTGGTTCTGTTGTTATGGCTTCAACTTTAATGGATTTAGATCCAATGTTAACTTGGGGATTAGCCATAATTGCTGGTGGTGGAACTGCTGCAGCAATTACAACTTCAACAGCTGCCGCTCGAGCAACATCAACTGCAACAACTGGTGGTTTGGGAAATAATATTGTTTCTTCAACTGAAACCGCAACAGCTTCTTTTGTATCTATTTTAGCAATTTTTGCTCCAATTATAGCCTTTATTGTAGTACTTCTGATTATTTTTGTCGGAATTAAGATGTTTAAAAAGGTTTTTTCTTCTGGAAAATAGATTTTCAGACAACAGACAACAGACAACAAAAATGAAAATAATAGCCGTAATACCAGCAAGATATGCTTCTACACGATTTCCAGCTAAATTGATGCAAGATTTAGGAGGAAAAACTGTGATACTTAGAACTTATGAAGCTGCAAAAAAAACCAATCTTTTTGACGATGTTTTTGTAGTAACGGATTCTGATTTGATATTCAAAGAAATTATTTCTAATGGTGGAAAAGCCATTATGTCTATAAAAGGGCATGAAAGTGGCAGCGATAGA
This sequence comes from uncultured Flavobacterium sp., assembly GCF_963975005.1. GTDB lineage: Bacteria > Bacteroidota > Bacteroidia > Flavobacteriales > Flavobacteriaceae > Flavobacterium. The sequence goes on along the minus strand of NZ_CAXBFR010000054.1, from coordinate 8,768 downwards.
ATTGCAGAAGCGGTTCAAAATATGGATGTTGATATTGTAATCAACGTTCAAGGTGATGAACCATTTATTGACGAAAATCCGTTAAAAGCTTTGATTGAAGTTTTTAAAAATGATTCAGATAATAAAGTGGATTTAGCTTCTGTAATGTGTCAAATAAATGACAAACAAGATATTGATAACCCAAATAATGTAAAAGTAATTACAGATCAGAACGGATTTGCCTTATATTTTTCGCGTTCCGTAATTCCTTTTCCAAGAGAAGAAAACGTTGGTGTTCGTTACATGAAACACATCGGAATTTATGCTTTTAGAAAACAAGCTTTATTAGATTTTTACAGTTTGCCAATGCTTTCTTTAGAAGCTTCTGAAAAATTAGAGCAACTTCGTTATTTAGAATACGGAAAACGTATTAAAATGATTGAAACCAATCACATCGGAATTGGAATTGACACCAAAGAAGATTTGGAACTAGCTAGGAAGATGATTTAAATAATTAAATTTTTAAAATGGAAAACAATTTAAAGGAAAGTTCTAGGATTTACTTATTTGGAATTGCACTTTTTTCATATTTAGCACTTATTAGTTCTGTATATTTAATTAGAATAATTTTTGAATATATTTTTATTATAAATGAAATTACTTTTAAAACCTCATTTTGGATTTATAATTGTGTTTCATTATTCCTATTTATTGTTGGAATAATTTTGTCTTTACATGTTATAAAAAAGTTGAAATCTATAAATTATTTGAAATCTTTAATAATTGCTATAATAATTTTAATTTTAGCTCAATTATTTCAATTTCTTGTTACTTTTTATGGCTTTGATTTTATTTTAGAAAATTATTCAGTTGAATCTGATAAGTACTATGACAGTGAAAATAATAAGGCAATTTATGGAATATATTATGTGATTTTTGAGTATTTAAAATATATTTCAATTGGAATAATTGTATTCGTAAATATCAAAAAATCAAATATTAAAATATCAAAAATTAATTCAACTTCTTAATCGTAAACAATTCATTATGTTCTTCAATTTTCGGATACATTCTTAAAGAGTATTGTTCCTTAAATCTAGAACGATACAATTTGTTTCTTTCTTTGTCTTTTTCGGTTAAAACCATCGTGTTGAATAAAATAAACCCGTTTACGTTCATTAATGTATTTACGTGATTGATAAAAAAGTCTTCAAATAAAAAATTGGGCATCACTGTATCTTGAAAAACATCGATTATGATTAAATCATATTTCTCTGTAGTTTTTAGAACAAATTCAAAAGCATCATCATTTACCAATTCTAAATTTTCAATTTCATTTAATTTAAAATAATGATTAGCTAATTCAAGCACATTTTTATCTAATTCAACACCAGTAATTTTTCCTTTAAATTTTATTTCATCAACTAGTGTTTTTATAACACTTCCACCAGCAACACCAAGAACCAAAATATGTTCAAAATTTTTGATTCTTTCAAAACCAATAAAGCGCAATCCTTTTTTTAAAGCTCTTTGTAAACTTCCATAGGAATAATTAGTGTTTTTAGAATCTAAAACCAATTTACCATTATTCCATGTAACTTCGAGGGTTTTATTTATATCAGAATTTTGCTTGTATATATTTATAGGAATTAAATAACTCAATAATTTTTGAAACATTATATTTGCAATTGGTTGTAGCGTAAAGATAAAATTTATTTTATAAATAAAAACATGAAGAAAACGATATATAAGTTTATTTTTTCAAATCTATTTTGTTGGAAGGTTGTTGGAGATATTGATGATAATATAAAAAAATGCATTGTTATTGCTGTTCCACATACAAGTTGGTGGGATTTTTTCTTGGGAATTTTTTCAAGAGCAATTTTAGAGAAAGAAATTAATTATGTTGCAAAAAAAGAATTATTCGTTTTTCCATTTGGTTATTTTTTTAAATGGACAGGAGGAACACCTTTAAATCGTCAAGCCAAAGAAAATAAAGTAGACACAATAGCTAGAATATTTGAAAGCAAAGAAGTTTTTAGATTAGCGATCGCTCCAGAAGGTACTAGAAAAAAAGTTTCAGAATGGAAAACAGGTTTTTACTATATCGCATTAAAAGCAAATGTGCCAATTCTACCAGTAGCTTTTGATTACGGAAAAAAAGAAGTGGTTTATCACAAACCATTTTATCCAACAGGAAATATTGAAGAGGACATGAAAATTCTTCATTCTTACTTTAAAGGGGTAAAAGGTAAAGTAGCCGAAAATAGTTTTGAATAATTATTTTTCAAAAATTTAAATCCAAAATAAAAATCTTCTCGTACATAAATCAGCGAACGATTAAAAGTATGTTTATGGGAAAAATTTTTAAGAATATTAATTTGAAAAATTAAACCAATTGGTTTCCCTGTTTGAATTATTATTTTAGTTATGTCTAAGAAAAAGAAAAAGCCTTCATTTTGCAATGAAGGCTTTTTCTTTTTCTATATTTTTGATTTTAATGGATGTAATTTTTAAAAGTTCCATTTTTAAAAAAGACAACGATTCGTTCAATTTCACTTTCAGTCTGGATTGTGTTTTGGTTTCGAATTTGATTTTCAGGAGGTGAAATTTGTGTTGCTTTATTTGCTTCAAGAAGATCATTTTTTTCTTCTGATTTGTTTGAAAACAGATCTTCTTTAGTAGGCTGTTCAACTTTTTTTTCAGGTTGAATAATTGTTGGAGCAGGAGTAAAGACATCTTTAGGAAAACTTCCTTTTCCATTTAAAATCCATTCTAATGTAACGTCAGGAAATTCTTCTGCTAGCTTCATGATGAAATCTAAACTGGGTTTATTTCTTCCCGAAAGTAAGTGTGACATACTAGAACGTTGCACACTAATTTTGTCTGCAAATGAAGAGGCTGTTAAACTATAATATTCTAAAACTGTTTCTAATCTTTTGATGAAATCCTCGATGTTTACCATTGTAAATAGTGTAAATGAAATAACTTGTTACAAATGTAAATAAATAGTTTTTGAAACGCAAATTTACTTTTGTAAACACGATTATTATATTGAATTACAGCATTAAGTAATAATATTTATATAACTGGTTATTAGTTACTTGATTTCGTATTGGTGTTTTTTGTAATATTGTAAACATTAGTATTCTTACTAAGCAATTTATACGTTTACATAAGTAAATTATCTATGGATTTCGTTTGTTTACAAATGTAAATAATAAGTTGTTTACATTTGTAATTCATAAATGTAAACTATGGTATACGAAGAAATATTCTCTACTTACACTAATAAAAAGATTAAAGGTAGACACATTACAAACGAAACGGTTGAACCAATTTTAGAACACTTAAACAGTGATTTTAAAGTTAAAATTGAAGGAAAGTCTGTCTTAGAAAAACCAATTTATTCTGTACAATTTGGTCACGGAAAAACTAAAATTTATATGTGGTCTCAAATGCATGGAGATGAATCAACATCTACAAAAGCTATTTTAGATTTGTTTGAAGTCTTATCTAAAGACAAAGTTTATGCTACTTTTATTCAATCAACTTATACCTTATATATAATTCCATTAGTAAACCCAGATGGTGCCGAAGTTCATACAAGAGAGAACATAAACAAGGTTGATTTAAACAGGGATGTAAACGAATGTACACAGCCTGAAAGTAAAATTTTAAAGCAAATTTTCGAAAATTTTCAACCTGAGTATTGCTTAAATATGCACGATCAAAGAACAATTTATGGAATTGGTGAGACAAATAAATCGGCAATTATTTCATTTTTAGCTCCAGCTTACAATAAAAATCGTGAGATTAATCAATATCGTTCAAAAGCAATGCATATTATTGGAAAGATAAATAATGTGTTACAAAATTACATTCCTGGTCATGTAGGAATGTATAATGATGCTTATTGTGATAATTGTTTTGGAGATTACTTTGCCTCTAAAAACGCTGTTACAATACTATTTGAAGCTGGTCATTATCCAAACGATTATACTAGAGATATCACGCGAAAATATGTTTTTATAGGACTTTTAGTAGTTTTTGATATAATTCACGAAAACGATATAGTTGATGATAATAATTCAGAATATTTCATTATTCCTGATAATAAAGTCAGTTTTTTTGATATTCTTTACAAAAATGTGAAAATAATTGATAATGGTAACGAAAAAATAATTAATTTTGCAACTCAATATAATGAAGTAGTTAAAAACGGAATTATTGTTTTTGAGCCTTATATGGTAATTATTGAAAATGATATTCAAAATTACTTTGGACATATTGAATATGATTTAGAAGGAGAACTGTTTTATTCAAATTATTGTTCGATTCCAGAAAACGGTGTTAAATCTGATTTTTTTATCGGAAAAAACAACGAATTCATCGATGGAATACTAAAAACACAATAAATACGTTCTTTTAATGAAAATTTTTAATTTTTTGCATAAAATTTATAAATAATAATATGAGTAAGTATAGATTAGACGAGGTAGATCATCAAATTTTAGATATGTTGATCGATAATACTAGAGTTCCTTTTACAGATATAGCTAAAAAGTTGCTAATTTCTGCAGGAACAGTGCATGTAAGGGTGAAGAAGATGGAAGAAGCAGGTATTATTCAAGGTTCTTCATTAACATTAGATTATGAGAAGCTAGGTTATTCTTTTATAGCTTATGTTGGAGTTTTTCTTCATAATACATCACAAACTAAATTTGTTTTAGAGCGTATTAGTGAAATTCCTTTCGTTACTGTTGCTCATATTACAACTGGCAAATTTAATATTTTCTGCAAAATTAGAGCAAAAGATACTAAACATGCCAAAGAGGTTATCTTTATGATAGATGATATTGATGGAGTATATAGAACTGAAACAATGATTTCTCTTGAAGAAAGTATCAATGATAAAAAACGATTGATGCACACAATTTTTAAAGAGATGTAAAATTATATAAGCCTCATAATTGAGGCTTTTTTTATAACTATATATTATGAATAAAAATGAATATGCTCCCTACTTTGAGACTTACTTAAGTTTATCTAATGACTTAAATATGCCAAATGATTTTATATCTAATATGAAAAGTTGTGTAGATTTTTTTCAATCTTTACCAACTGAAAAATTAGATTATCGTTATCAAACAGGAAAATGGTCCATAAAAGACATTTTATTGCATGTAATTGATTGTGAAAGAATATTTCAATATAGAGCTTTACGCATTTCTAGAAATGATAAAACACCTTTGCCTGGTTTTGAAGAAAATGACTATTCAATTGAAGCAAATGCCAAAAATCGTTCTTTAGATAGCTTATTAGACGAATATAAATCGGTTAGAAATGCAACTGTAACATTATTTAATTCCTTTGCTAATGATGAATTAAATAGAGTAGGAATTGCTTCTGAAAAAGATATTTCGGTAAGGGCAATTGGTTTTATTATACTTGGACATGAAATGCATCACATAAAGATCATTAAGGAAAGATATTTGTAAATTTTTAAACAAAAAAAAGCACCCTTTTGGAGTGCTTTTTTTTGTTTTTATTCTTCTTCATCCTCTTCTTCATCAGAAGGTTTATCTGAATTGATTTCTTCATCTTCTTCTTCATCTTCAATTTCTAATTCTAAATTTTCAGTTGGAGTTTCAATATCTAAATCATCATCTTCATCATCATCAAAGTTTTCAATTCTATCAGCTAGTTTAGTACTTACTTTTACTAGAAAAATAGTGTCTTCAGTTTTTACTTCAACAGCTTCAATTGTTTCATTTTTGGCATTTTTGAATCTAATGATATCAGAATCATCATATCCATCAGGAAATCGCTCCACTAGTAGTGTAAGGATTTCATTTGTTAATTTAGCGTAATCAACAATTACTCGTTTCATTTTGTAGGTTTTATTCTTAGTATATATTTTTCAAAAGTAACAACCAATTTTATATTATCAAAGATTTTTTTTCAAAAAAATAAAAATAATTAATTTCCTAATATATATGCAAAAATAAGCGGTGCCACTATGGTTGCATCAGATTCAATTATAAATTTAGGTGTATCAATATCTAATTTACCCCAAGTAATTTTTTCATTAGGTACAGCTCCAGAATACGAACCATAACTTGTTGTTGAGTCTGAAATCTGGCAAAAATAGCCCCAAAATGGAATTTCTGTCATTTCCATATCTTGATAAAGCATTGGAACTACACAAATTGGAAAATCACCTGCAATTCCACCACCAATTTGGAAGAAACCAACTCCTTTTCCACCTGAATTTTTAGGATACCAATCGGCTAACCACATCATATATTCAATTCCGTTTTTTGTAGTAGAGACTTTTAATTCTCCTTTTATACAATAAGATGCAAAAATGTTTCCCATTGTACTATCTTCCCAACCTGGAACAACGATAGGTAAGTTTTTTTCTGCTGCAGCAACCATCCAAGAATCTTTAGGGTCAATTTCGTAGTATTGTTCTAAAACACCAGAATTAATCATTTGGTACATAAACTCATGTGGAAAATATCTTTTGCCTTCATTTTCTGCTTTTTTCCAAATGTCAATTAAGTGTTGTTGCAATCTTCTGAAAGCTTCTTCCTCTGGAATACAAGTATCTGTAACACGATTAAAGTGATTGTCTAACAAATCTCTTTCTTCTTGAGGTGTTAAATCTCTATAATTGGGTATTCTTTTGTATGAATTATGAGCTACAAGGTTCATAATATCTTCTTCTAAGTTTGCTCCTGTACAAGAAATAATATGTATCTTATCTTGACGGATCATTTCGGCTAATGATTTTCCCATTTCAGCAGTACTCATTGCACCAGCTAATGTTACCATCATTTTTCCGTTATCTAATAAATGTTCTTCATATCCTTTTGCTGCATCAACTAAAGCTGCTGCATTAAAGTGTAAATAATTGTTTTCTATAAATTGACTAATTGGTCCTTTCATGTTTTTTATTTTATCTGTTATCTAAGAAATGTTATCTACAAACTATTTTTCGTAACCTAAAATCCTCATAATATCTTCAGCTTTTTGTTGTTCTGAAAACACTTCTGTTGCTATGATTCCGTTTTCGTCTCTATCAATTAAGATATGCTTTGGTTGCGGAATTAAACAGTGATGTAAACCTCCAAATCCTCCAATAGTTTCTTGGTATGCACCAGTATTGAAAAATCCTATGTATAAAGGCTTTTCCTTGTTGTATTTTGGTAAGTAAACAGCATTCATGTTTTGTTCCGAGTTGTAATAATCATCACTATCACATGTTAAACCTCCTAATAAAACCCTTTCGTAAGTATCATTCCAACGGTTAATGGCTAACATTACAAAACGTTTGTTAATTGCCCAAGTATCAGGTAAAGTAGTTATAAATGAACTGTCAATCATGTTCCACTTTTCTCTGTCATTTTGTTGTTTTTGATATAAAACCTGATAGATTGCACCACCACTTTCACCAACTGTAAATGAACCAAATTCTGTAAAGATATTAGGGACATCAACTTCGGCATCATCACAAGCAATTTTGATTTGATTAATGATTTCGTCAATCATGTATTGATAATCATATTCAAAAGCTAATGAATTTTTGATAGGAAAACCACCTCCAATATTTAAACTATCTAAAGTTGGACATTCTTTCTTTAGAGCGATGTAAACTTTTAAACATTTTAATAATTCATTCCAATAATAGGCAGTATCACGAATTCCGGTATTAATAAAGAAGTGAAGCATTTTTAATTCCACTTGCTTGTTTTCTTGAATTTGTTTTCTGTAAAAAGGAACAATATTTCTATATCCAATTCCTAAACGTGAAGTATAAAACTCAAATTTTGGTTCTTCTTCGGCCGCAATTCTAATTCCGATTTTGAATTTACCATCAATTTGTTCTTGTAAAAGGTCTAATTCTTCATAATTATCAATTACTGGAATAGTATTTTTTTGTCCGTTATTAATCAAACGAGCAATATTATCTACATAAGCATCCCGTTTGAAACCGTTACAAATTACATAAGTTTTCTTAGTAATTTTTCCTTCAGCTAAAAGGTTTTCAACGATGTTGATGTCAATTGCTGATGAAGTTTCAATGTGAATGTTGTTTTTAAAAGCTTCATTCATAATAAACTGAAAATGAGAACTTTTTGTGCAATAACAATATTGATAATTACCTTCATATTTATGTTTTTCCATAGCTTTTCTAAACCAACCTTTTGCTTTGTTGATATTGTTAGAAATTTGAGGTAAATATGTGAATTTTAAAGGTGTACCATATTGCTCGACCAAATGCATTAAATCAATATTATGAAACTCAAGATTATCTTTGTTTAATTTGAATTCTTCTTGAGGAAAATAAAAAGTTTGATTTATTAAATCGTAATATTTAGTATTCATTAGGTTTTGTTCTATTTGTTGTTATTTAAAAATTTGAAAATCAGTATTTTAGATTGTTCAAACCCTTATATTAGCAAATATAACAACTAATTTTTCCCTAAAAGTTTTTGAGAGTAAAAATAATTCAACGTTTAATTCATAAAACAAGGAAGTATTCAATTTTAGTTCAATTGATTTTTTGTCTTTTTTCTCAGAAGAGCTAGTATTAAAAGTGTACGCGTTATCTTTCATTGCCACAAAGGTAAAAATTAATTTACTTTTTTGTAAGGTATTGTATTATTTTTTTATGAAGCTTTGTAATCTTCAAAAGCCTTGTAAATCAATTGATTGTCTGCTTCTTCGTTGATTTTTGACTTTCCAATACCATTTAACAAGGCAAATTGGATTTTTCCGAA
>NZ_CAXBFR010000053.1:0-17902 GCF_963975005.1 uncultured Flavobacterium sp. | reverse complement strand
GATGCAATGTCTGACATAATCTTTTAATTTTTAATTTAATTTGTTGGCAAAAATAAAAAACTTTATTTTAAAACAACACATTTTTGTTATTATAATAAGTTACGAATTTAAAAAAAATATTTCATAAAGACCTCTTTTTTTTATTTTTTACCAATTATTATTCTTTTTTTTGTGGAAGAAATCAATGTTCAATGAAAAAAATTGTGCTTTTTGCTTCCGGAAATGGCACTAATGCCGAGGAGATAATTAAGTGTTTTAAAAAAGACAGTCTTGGAACTGTAGCTGCTGTGCTAACAAACAATTCTGATGCCAAAGTTATAGATAAAGCGAAAAAACTTGAAGTTAATACGTTAATATTCAATAAAACAGAGCTAAATGAAGGCTTTGTTTTAGATAAATTAAATATAATTAAACCTGATTTAATTGTCCTTGCTGGATTTTTATTAAAGTTTCCAGAGCATATTATTAAGGCTTATCCCAATAAAATAATTAATATTCATCCAGCGTTGTTGCCAAATTATGGTGGAAAAGGAATGTATGGAATGAATGTTCATAAAGCTATTTTTGAAAATAAAGATGAAAAAACTGGAATTACAATTCATTATGTCACTCCAAATTATGATGAAGGAGCAATTATTTTTCAGAAAAATGTTACAATTTTAGATTGTATATCACCAGAAGAAATAGCTAAAAAAGTACATCAATTAGAACATAAACATTTTCCAGAAGTTATTAAAAAACTTTTAACTCAAAATTCATAACTCAAAAATTTGTCACACCAAGTACATATATACACAGATGGAGCAGCAAAAGGTAATCCTGGACCAGCAGGTTATGGTGTTGTAATGGAATTAGTAGGGACACCTCATAAAAAAGAGTTTTTTGAAGGTTTTAGAATTTCTACCAATAATAGGATGGAACTTTTAGCCGTAATTGTAGGGTTAGAAAAGCTAAAAAACCCAAACATGAGTGTTTTAGTAGTTTCTGACTCTAAATATGTAGTTGATGCTGTTGAAAAAAAATGGCTCTTTGGTTGGGAAAAGAAAGGCTTCAAAGACAGAAAGAATCCTGATTTATGGATGCGATTTTTAAAAGCCTATAGAAAACATAAAGTTGATTTTAAATGGGTAAAAGGACATAACAATCACCCTCAAAACGAACGTTGTGATGAATTAGCCGTTATGGCTTCTCAACAAAAAAACTTGTCTATTGATTCTTTTTATGAAATGGAAGAAAAGAAGTTGTTGTAATAAAAAGTTAAACTCCAAATGCATTTTATACTTTTAAACTAAAAATGTATCTTTGCACCTTACTTCAAATTATATATAATGAACAAATTATTAATTGTAGGAACTGTAGCTTTTGACGCTATTGAAACTCCTTTTGGAAAAACCGATAAAATACTTGGTGGAGCTGCAACTTATATTGGACTTTCTGCTTCGTTTTTTAATGTAAAATCGGCCATTGTTTCTGTAGTTGGAGATGACTTTCCACAAGAATATTTAGATTTATTAACCAATAAAAACATAGATATTTCAGGAATTGAAGTTGTAAAAGGTGGAAAAACATTCTTTTGGAGTGGTAAATACCATAACGACTTAAATTCAAGAGATACTTTAGAAACACAATTAAATGTATTAGCGGATTTTAATCCAGTTGTACCAAATGATTATAAAAATGCTGAAGTTGTAATGTTAGGAAACTTACACCCTTTAGTTCAGTCGGGTGTTTTAGATCAAATGACTTCAACTCCAAAATTAATCGTTTTAGACACAATGAACTTTTGGATGGATTGTGCTTTACCAGAATTAATGGATGTAATTAAACGTGTAGACGTTATAACAATTAATGATGAAGAAGCTCGTCAATTATCAGGAGAATATTCTTTAGTAAAAGCAGCAGCAAAGATTCATACAATGGGTCCAAAATATGTTGTAATTAAAAAAGGAGAACACGGAGCTTTACTTTTTGAAGGTAAAAACGTATTCTTCGCACCAGCTTTACCATTAGAAGAAGTATTTGATCCAACAGGAGCAGGTGATACTTTTGCGGGTGGTTTTTCTGGATATATAGCACAAAGCGAAAACGTTTCTTTCGACAATATGAAGAACGGAATTATTTATGGTTCAAACTTAGCTTCATTCTGTGTGGAGAAATTTGGAACAGAAAGAATGGAACAACTTGAAAAAGAAGAGGTTCATTCGCGCTTGCAACAATTTAGAGCGTTAACACAATTTGATATAGAATTATCGTAAATTTATGCCTCGAAGTTTCGAGGCTTTTTTTATTACATTAAACAACAACACAACACACTACAATTATGAGCGATGCTATTAAACACGAATGTGGAATTGCTTTATTAAGACTTTTAAAACCATTAGATTTCTATAAAGAAAAATATGGAACAGCTTTTTACGGCATAGAGAAAATGTATCTCTTGATGGAAAAGCAACATAACCGCGGGCAAGACGGAGCAGGTTTAGCAAGTATTAAATTGGACGTAAATCCTGGAGAAAGATATATTAGTAGAATTCGTTCTAATGATGCACAACCTATTCAAGATATTTTTGCTCAAATTAATGGAAGAATTAATGAAGAGTTAGAATCACATCCAGAATATAATACGGCTGAACTTCAAAAACAACACATTCCTTATATAGGAGAATTGTTTTTAGGTCACGTTCGTTACGGAACTTTTGGTAAAAACAGCATCGAAAGTGTTCATCCTTTCTTACGTCAAAACAATTGGATGCACAGAAATCTAATTGTTGCCGGAAACTTTAACATGACTAATGTAAAAGAATTGTTTCAAAGTTTGGTGGAATTAGGGCAACATCCAAAAGAAATGGCTGACACAGTTACTGTGATGGAAAAAATCGGACATTTTTTAGATGAAGATGTAACCGAAATTTATCAAGAATGTAAAGAAAAAGGACTTTCTAAACGCGAAGCTTCTCAAGTTATTATGGAACAATTAGACGTTGCAAAAATATTGCGAAAAGCTTCTAAAAACTGGGATGGTGGTTATGCAATGGCTGGATTATTAGGTCATGGAGATGCATTTGTATTTAGAGATCCAGCGGGAATTCGTCCAGCGTATTATTATGCAGATGATGAAATTGCAGTAGTAGCTTCAGAAAGACCAGTTATTCAAACGGTTTTTAATGTGCCTTTCGAAAAAGTAAAAGAATTAGATCCAGGAAAAGCGATTATCGTTAAAAAGAATGGTTCAATATCTTTAGAAGAAATTATTCCAGCAACAGAAAAGAAAGCTTGTTCGTTTGAAAGAATCTATTTTTCAAGAGGAAGTGATGCCGAAATTTATCAAGAACGTAAAGAATTAGGTAAATTAATTTTGCCAGCAGTTTTAGAAGCGATTGATAATGATACAGATAATTCAGTTTTTTCTTTTATTCCAAATACAGCAGAAACTTCTTTCTACGGAATGGTAGAAGCCGCTCAAGATTTCTTAAACCAAAGAAAAAACAAGTACATCTTAGATAACAGAAAAACGCTAACTAAAGAAAAATTAGAAGAAATACTTTCTGTAAAAATTAGAACGGAAAAAATCGCTATTAAAGATGCTAAATTAAGAACGTTTATTACTGAGGACAGTAGTAGGGATAGTTTAGTGGCTCATGTTTATGATGTGACTTATGGTGTGATAAAACCAACAGATAATTTAGTAATCATTGATGATAGCATCGTAAGGGGAACTACTCTTAAGAAAAGCATCATTAAAATGATGGATAGACTAAATCCTAAAAAGATTGTTGTAGTTTCATCAGCACCACAAATTCGTTATCCTGATTGCTATGGAATTGATATGGCAAAACTAGAAGGCTTAATTGCTTTTAAAGCAACATTAGCATTGTTAAAAGAAAGAAACTTATATCATATTGTTGATGAAGTCTACGAAAAATCTAAAAAACAAGAGCTTTTTGCAGACAAAGAAGTAGTCAATTACGTTAAAGAATTATACGCTCCATTTACTGATCAAGAAATTTCAGATAAAATTTCAGAAATGCTAACTTCAAAATCGGTCAATGCACAAGTAAAAATCATTTTTCAAAATGTTGAAAACTTACACAAAGCTTGTCCTAAAAATTTAGGAGATTGGTATTTTACTGGTGATTATCCAACGTTTGGTGGCAATAGGGTAGTAAATAGGGCTTTTTTGAATTTTTACGAAGGAAACGATGCAAGAGCTTATTAAAAATAAAATTGTTAATAACAACAAAAAATATTCGCAGAAAGTTTGTTCATAAAAATATTTTGCATAGATTTGTTTCACCATAGGATTAGTAGGTTAAGTTTATGGTAGATTTGGGGCAAAAAGGGTGGATTTATTTCCACCTTTTTTATTTAGTATAATCAAACAATCTTATATACAAAAAGGGCTGAAGAATTATCTTCAGCCCTTTTACTTTTTAGTAAACTACTGTTTATTTGGCAGCAGTATATCTTTTTGCAACTTCATTCCAGTTAATTACATTAAAGAAAGCTTCAATATAATCAGGTCTTCTGTTTTGATAATGTAAATAGTAAGCATGTTCCCAAACATCCATTCCTAAGATTGGAGTTCCTCCGCAACCAACTCCTGGCATTAAAGTATTATCTTGATTTGGTGTTCCACAAACTTCTAATTTTCCGTCTTTCACACAAAGCCAAGCCCAACCTGATCCAAATTGAGTTGCTCCAGCTTTTGCAAAAGCATTTTTAAAATCCTCAAAAGATCCAAAAGCTGCATCAATTCCAGCGGCTAAATCTCCAGTTGGTAATCCACCACCGTTTGGTGACATTACTTCCCAAAACAAAGAGTGATTAAAAAAACCACCACCATTATTTCTAACAGCAGCATTGCTCATGTCTAAATTTTTAAGAATATCTTCTATCGATTTCCCTTCTAATTCAGTTCCTGCAATTGCGTTGTTTAAGTTCGTTGTATAACCATTATGATGTTTTGTATGGTGTATTTCCATAGTTCTAGCATCAATATGTGGTTCTAATGCATCATATGCATAAGGTAATTTTGGTAATTCAAAAGCCATAATATAGTTTTTTAAATAGATTAGTATTAATTTTATTCAAATTTACAAAATAAGCCGTTAAATACATAATACAATTTTCTTATAGTTTTATAAGATTTACACATATGACAGAAAATAAAGCCTCCTTTTCAATCTACAATGCCTCTGCAGGTTCAGGTAAAACTTATACTTTGTCGAAAGAGTATATCAAAATTTTATTAAAATCACCTTCAAATGAAGCTTATAGAAAAATTCTAGCCATAACTTTTACCAACAAAGCCGTAGAAGAAATGAAATCTAGAATCATTTTTTATTTACTTGAATTTTCAAAAGAGGAAACTTCAGAAAAAGCCGCTGATTTATTAAAAGATGTTGCAAAAGAAACAGGATTAAGCATTGCCACAATTAAAGATAAGTCGAAATTAATCATTAAAAGTATTATCCATAATTACACAGCTTTTGATATTTCGACTATTGATAGATTTACGTTAAAGATTATTAAATCATTTTCTCACGAATTAAATATTCCGTTAGATTTTGATATTTCTTTAGAAACCGATTTATTAATGCAAGAAGCCATTGAAACCGTTATTTCTAAAGCTGGTGAAGATGAAGAATTAACAAAATTGCTTTTAGATTTCTCTAGAAATAATACAGATGATGATAAAAACTGGGATATTACTTATGAATTATTAAATGCAAGTAAATTACTTACTAATGAGGATAGTAAACACGAATTAAAAGATTTTGAAAATAAAACTATTGCTGATTTTGTTGAAACCAAAAAGGTAATTATCGAACAAATCGAAATATATAAAATACAAGCATCAATTTTAGCTCAAGAAGGTTTGAATTTGATTAATAATAACGGAATTGCTGTAGAATCTTTTTCAAGAAAAACTTTTCCAAACCATTTAATTAAAATTATAGATGGAAATCTTCCGGCTTCTGACATAAATAAATTTGTTGAAGTTGAACAAGTTCAAATCAATAAAACAGCAAAAGAGAAGGACTTAATTGAAGGTATTTTACCAGATATCTTACAAAAATTACAAGAAGCCTACAAAGAATATCAAAGTGTTTTCTTGCTTGAAGCTTTTAATAAAAACATTTATCCGTTATCGTTACTAAATTCAATTAATAAGGAGTTTAGAAAAATTCAAACCGATCAAAATATTTTATCTATTTCTGAATTTAATGAGATAATAAACAAAGAAATCCAAAATCAACCAGCTCCTTTTATATATGAGAAAATGGGTGATCGATACCGTCATTTTTTTATTGATGAGTTTCAAGATACTTCAGTTTTACAATGGAAAAACTTAATTCCGTTAGTGGACAATGCACTTTCTAGTGAAGAAAATGGAGTGGCTGGAACATTGATGTTAGTTGGTGACCCAAAACAAGCAATTTATCGTTGGCGAGGTGGAAAAGCAGAACAATTTATTTCTTTGAGTAAAGACGAAAATCCGTTTTCAAATAAAGATAAAGAAACCATAGTTTTAGATACAAATTATAGGAGTTATAGTGAAGTAATTGACTTTAATAATGATTTTTTTAGATTCATTTCAAGTAAATTAGAAAATCCAGATTATGTAGATTTATATTTGAATAATAGCCATCAGAATAAAACCAATAAAAATGGTGGTTACGCTAATATTTCGTTCATTGATACTTCTGATAATGCTGAGGTAAATGAAGAGGAAGAAGACGATGATAAAAACACAAAATATTTAAAACAAACTTTAGTTACGATTGAAAAAGTCCTGAAAAACGGATTCCAATATAAAGACATGGTTTTGTTGACGCGAACTAAATCAAACGGAGTTTTATTAGCGAATTATTTAACAGAAAATGAAATTCCGATTTTGTCTTCTGAAACTTTATTGATTCAAAATGCAACTGAAGTTAAGTTGATTATCAATGTTTTGAAGTATATAAATAATAAGTTTGACACTGATGCAAAGTTCAATATGTTGTATTATGTCGGGAAATATTTGCAATCTTCTGAAGAAATTCATGATTTAATTAACCAAAACCTTCATGTTTCAGAAGAAAATTTAAAAATTGCACTACAAAAATATGATGTTTCAATTGATTTTAATGCTTGCAGAAAAAAATCGCTTTACGAAGTTGTTGAAATTATTGTTTCCGCATTTATCAAACAGAAAGCTAATAATTCTTATGTTCAATATTTTCTAGATTTGGTTTTAGAAAGACATATAAAAGCACAATCAAGTATCGCAGATTTTATTGATTATTGGCAAAGAACAGGTTACAAAAAAAGCATTCCTTCTCCAGACGGAAATAATGCCATAAAAATCATGACAATTCATAAGTCAAAAGGATTAGAATTTCCTGTGGTGATTTATCCTTTTGCAAACGATAATTATTCAAAAAACAATAAAAATAAACTTTGGATTCCTTTAGAAAATTCAGCTATAAATTTTTCTAAAGTATTGATTGATAATAAAAAAGATGTTTTAAGTTATAGTGATGATGCAAGTAAAATTTACCAAGAAAAAAATCAAGAAGAAATATTAGACAATATTAATGTTTTGTATGTTGCTTTTACCAGAGCAGTTGAGCAACTTTATGTAATTTCAGAAATTAAGATTAATAAAGATGGAAGTTTACCTAATACGCTGTCTTCTAATATAATTGAATATCTTCAATTAAATAAAAACTTTGATAAAAATCAATTGGAATATGAATTCGGAAATCCAATTAAAGCATCAAAAAGTGAAGACGTGATTGCTAATTTAGATGAAATCCAAGTTGTCCAAAATAAGATCAAAACAAGTGCTATAAAAATTGCTCAAAAAGAAGCTTTAATGTGGGGAACAATCCAAGCAGAAGCCATTGAATTCGGAAACACTTTACACGAAATTTTATCTTACATTAAAACGAGTGAAGATATAAGTAAAGCGATTGCTATTTCTTTAGAAAAAGGTTTAATTAATAAATCACAAGTTATTATAATTGAAGAAGTTATAATTTCAATTATAAATCATAAAGAATTACATAAATTTTATTCAAAAGAAGCCAAAATTTATAATGAAACTAGTATCATTGACGATAATAAAAATACTTTTATTCCAGATAGAATTGCAGTTTTTGGAGAAAAAGTTTATCTCTTAGATTATAAAACTGGAGTTCCAAAAGAAAGTCATAAACATCAAATTGAAAAATATGAAGCTGTTTTACAAAAAATGGGATATAAAGTAGAAGAAAAAGCATTGGTTTATTTAGGGGAAAATTTAAAAATTATACATTTGTAAAAAATAAAGATATGTACGGCAAAATACAACAACACTTACAAGAAGAATTACAAGCAATTCAAGAGAACGGATTGTTTAAAAAAGAGCGAATTATTACTTCGCCTCAAGGGGCAGAAATTACTATTTCAACGGGTGAAACTGTTTTAAACTTTTGTGCCAACAATTATTTAGGACTTTCATCACATCCAGAAGTTGTTCAAGCAGCAAAAGACGCTTTAGATTCTCATGGTTTCGGAATGTCATCGGTTCGTTTTATTTGTGGAACTCAAGATATTCATAAAACATTAGAACAAAAAATTGCAAATTTCTACGGAACAGAAGACACAATACTATATGCAGCTGCATTTGATGCGAATGGTGGAGTTTTCGAGCCTTTATTAGGTGCGGAAGATTGTATTATTTCAGATAGTCTAAACCATGCCTCAATTATTGATGGTGTAAGGCTTTGTAAAGCAGCTCGTTATCGTTATGAAAACAGCAATATGCAAGATTTGGAAGATCAATTAATAAAAGCTACAGAAGAAGGAAGAAGGTTTAAGTTAATTGTTACTGATGGTGTCTTTTCAATGGATGGCTTAGTTGCACCTCTAGATAAAATTTGTGATTTAGCTGATAAATATGATGCCTTAGTAATGATTGATGAATGTCATGCAACAGGTTTTATAGGAGCAAAAGGTATTGGTACTTTAGAAGCTAAAAATGTTATAGGTAGAATAGATATCATAACAGGAACATTAGGAAAAGCACTTGGTGGAGCAATGGGTGGTTATACAACTGCCAAAAAAGAAGTTATCGAAATCTTACGTCAACGCTCTCGACCATATTTGTTTTCAAATTCTTTGGCACCAGCAATCGTAGGAGCTTCAATTAGAGTTTTTGAATTATTAGAAAAAGACACGTCATTAAGAGATAAATTAGAATGGAATACTAATTATTTTAAAAGCGGAATGAAAAAAGCAGGTTTTGATATTATAGATGGAGATTCTGCAATTGTTCCAGTCATGCTTTATGATGCTAAATTATCTCAAACAATGGCAGATGAATTGCTTAAAAAAGGAATTTATGTAATTGGGTTTTTCTTTCCAGTTGTTCCAAAAGACAAAGCAAGAATTAGAGTTCAATTATCTGCAGCTCATTCAAAAACACATTTAGACAAGGCTATAAATGCGTTTATAGAAGTAGGAAAAAGCCTAAAAGTGATATAATAACCATAAAAATATGTGTTTTTAAGTATTTTTTATGAATAAAATTTGCAGATATAAATAATCGTGTTAAATTTGTTTAAATTATATAGGTTGTAATTAAATTAAAATTAAAAAAAAGTATGAAACATCTTAACAAATTATTTGCTGTGGCTTTAATGTTTGCTGGTTTAGCAACACAAGCACAAGACAGCAACAATCCATGGGCAGTGTCTTTTGGTGTGAACGCAGTTGACACAAAATTCAGCGCATCGGAGAAGTTTGAACATCAAATTGCTGAATATTTCAATGTAAAAGATCACTGGAACATTATTCCATCTGTTTCTTATGTTGGAGTTTCTAAGCATGTTGGAAACAATTTTTCTATTGGTTTAACAGGTTCTGTTAACAAAATTAGCAGATTTGTTACTAAAGTACCTGGTACAATTAACTCTCACGTAGTTACAAATCCTGGTGATTTATCTTATTATGCTGGAGATTTAGCTATTAAATATAGCTTCATGGAAATGATCAAATCTAAAGTATTAGATCCATTCGCTCACGTTGGTGGAGGTTATACTTGGATGGGTGATGCTTCTGCAGGAACAGTTAATGGAGGTTTAGGAATAAACTTTTGGTTTACTGAAAATGTTGGTTTATCATTACAATCTACTTACAAACATTCATTTGATGACACAAGAACACCAAATGTTGATGTTGCTTCTCATATGCAGCATTTCGCAGGTCTTACTTTCAAATTTGGAGGTAAAGATACTGACGGTGATGGAATATATGACAAAGATGATGCTTGTCCAGAAGTTGCTGGTTTAAAAGAATTCAACGGATGTCCTGATACTGATAAAGATGGTATTATGGATTCTGCTGATGCTTGTCCAGAAGTTGCAGGTTTAAAAGAATTAAACGGATGTCCAGATAGAGACGGAGATGGAATCATCGATTCAGAAGATGCTTGTCCAGACGTTAAAGGTTCAAAAATGATGAAAGGTTGTCCTGATACAGACGGTGACGGTGTTGCTGACAATGTAGACAAATGTCCAGAAGTTAAAGGACCAAAAGATAACGCAGGTTGTCCATGGCCAGATACTGACGGAGATGGTGTTGCTGATAAAGATGACAAATGTCCTACTGTAAAAGGAACTGTTGCTAACAACGGTTGTCCTGAAGTATCAGAAGCAGTAATGAAAAGTTTGAATGATTATGCTAAAACAATCTTATTTGATTCAGGTAAATCTTCATTCCAAAAACAAACTTACCCAGTATTACAAGCTATTACTGCTATCTTAAAAGAGTATCCAAACTCTAAGTTCTCAATTGAAGGACATACTGATAGTGATGGTAAAGAAGAGACTAATCAAATTTTATCTACTTCAAGAGCAGAAGCTGTTAAAGCTTACTTAATCGAGAATGGAGTTGATGCTAAAAGATTATCTTCTACAGGTTTTGGTGAAAAATATCCAATTGATACTAATAACACTAAAGCTGGTAAAGCTAACAACAGAAGAGTTGAAGTTAAATTAGATAAATAATTTAATTCTAAAATATTTTTAAGAAAACGCCTCGTTTATTCGGGGCGTTTTTTTTATTTTTATACTATATGAACAAACCAACATTCTTAAGTAAACTTACAGATGAATTAATCAATCAGTTTCCTGATAATTTATCGGATATTACTATAGTTCTTCCTAGTAAAAGAGCAAGAGTTTTTTTAATTGAAAACATTCAGTCTAAACTCTCTAAACCTATTTTTACACCAAATATAGTTAGTATAGAAGAATTCATTCAAGATATATCAGGATTACGAACTATCGATTCAATGGAAGTGTTGTTCGAATTTTATAATGTATACTCTTCAATAACCGAAAAAAAAGACATTCAAGACTTCGAAACCTTTTCTTATTGGGCAAAAACACTTATTCAGGACTTTAATGAAATTGATCGTTATTTGTTAGATCAAAAACACGTTTTTTCCTACTTAAAAGATGTGGAAGCCTTAAAAAGATGGGACTTAGAACTAAATCAAACTACAAAATTAATTGATTCTACTTTAGAGTTTTGGGAAAAATTACCACACTATTATAATTCATTTTATAAATATCTTTTAGATAAAGGAATTGGTTATCAAGGCTTATTATATCGTGAATCAATACACAATTTAGAAGCTTTTACTAAAGAAATTCCGACTTCAAATAAAATTATCTTTGCTGGTTTTAATGCGCTAAATCAAGCTGAAGAACGAATTTTCCAACACTTAATGCTTCATGAAAAAGCACTAGTATATTGGGATATTGATTATACCATTTTGCAAGATCCATTTCATGATGCGGGTTTATTCATCAGAAAATATAAAAAAGAATGGAAACAATACGCAAACCAATCTTTTAAATGGATTGATAGTCATTTTGAACAAGAAAAAAACATCCAAATAATTGGAACACCAAAAACGGTTGGCCAAACCAAAATTGTTGGAAATCTAATCGAAGAACTTCAAGAAAATAATCCTGATTTACAAAATACGGCTGTTGTATTAGGCGATGAAAATTTATTGCTTCCAGTTTTATATAATTTACCTGAAACCGTTGAAAGTTTGAACATCACAATGGGTTATCCTAGTAAAAATAATCCTGCGCAATTGTTGATTTCTAAAATTTTTAAACTTCACACTAACGCAAAACAAAGAAACGAAAAACAATATACTTTATATTATAAAGAAGTTTTAGATATCTTAAACCACTCCTTAATTGAACCTTATATTGATGCCAAAAAAGTAGAACATGTTATTAAATACAACAACTTTACGTTCTTTTCTAATGATAAGTTGTTTCAATTATATGAAGAACACAAAACCAATAAAGAAAACCCATTATTTGAACTAATTTTTTCAAAATGGAATGATGATGCAACTGAAATCATCACCAAACTAACTCAAGTTTTACTCTCGATAAAATCACGTTTAACGAACGATAATCAAGAAGATATAATTGCAAAAGCTTTTTTACATTCTATTTATCAAGTTTTAAACCGTATTGCTACTTTTATTGAAAAATACCAAAGCATAACTTCACTTTCAAGCTTATTTTCTATTTATAAAAATGTAGTGGATTTGGCTGAAGTTTCTTTTGAAGGAAAACCTTTGTCTGGTTTGCAAGTTATGGGAGTTTTAGAAAGTCGTGTTTTAGATTTTGAAAACGTAATTATAACTTCAGTAAATGAAGGTAAATTTCCTTCTGGAAAAAGTTCAAATTCGTTTATTCCTTATGATATTAAACGCGAATTAGGATTGCCAACTTTCAGAGAAAAAGATGCAATTTATAGTTATCACTTTTATCATTTATTGTATCGAGCCAAAAATATTTACTTGCTTTATAATTCTGAAAATTCAGACGGAATTGACGCTGGTGAAAAAAGTCGTTTCTTAACGCAATTAGAAATCGATTTCCCACATCATATTAAGAAAAACACAATATATAACGCTCATTTGCCTAGTTTGGCTTATGAACCAATTAAAATAGAAAAAACACAAGCTGTTTTAGATAGACTACAAGAAATTGCAACTGGAAAAGGGTTTTCTCCTTCTTCATTGACAAGTTACATACGAAATCCAATTCAGTTTTACACGCAACGAATTTTACGGATTAGAGAAATTGATGAAGTTGAAGAGAACATTGCAGTAAATACATTAGGAACTGTAATTCACGAAACTTTAAAGCATTTGTATGATCCATTTGTTGGAAAATATTTGTCGGTGAACGATATTGATATAATGTTAAATTTGGTCGAAAGGGAAACGATAAAACAGTTCAAAACCATTTACAAAGAAGGTGAAATCAAAAAAGGAAAAAATCTTTTAGCCTTCGAAGTTGCCAAACAAAATGTAGAGCAATTTTTAAAAATGGAAAAGAAAGATATCGAAGCCGGAATTGCCATTAAAATTTTATTCCTAGAACAAACTTTAGAAGGTAAAATTATAGATATAAATCTCCCTTATAAAATAACAATTGCCGGAAACGTTGACAGAATTGAATTAAGAGACAATAAAATCCGAATCATCGATTACAAAACAGGAAAAGTTTTAGGAGGTAGTTTAAAAGTAGATGATTTTACGGTTTTATCTTCTGATATTAAATATGATAAAATTATTCAATTGCTTTGTTATGCTTTAATGTTTGAAAATAATTTAGAATATAAAGAATATCCAGTGGAAGCCGGAATTATTTCTTTCAAAAACATGAAAGCTGGTTTTATGCCTTTTGGTTTTGGAAAAGGAAAAAATAGCGATTCAGAAATTACAACCCATACAATTGAAACTTTTAAAATAGAATTAGTATCTTTAATACAAGAAATTCTAAACCCAGAAATTTCTTTTGAAGAAAATTTGTAACCAATATTTATGGATAAGTTAATTGAGAAAATACAGTTTTATTACGACTCAATTTTACAAAATGCACCAGCTTTTTTAATTGGTCTTGTTGTATTAATTGTAGGGTTTACAATTGCTAATTTTGGAAAAAAATTCACTCAAAATAAAATTAAATCAAAGGTAAAAAACACACTTTCCGGACTTTTTATAGCACAAATAATTTCAGGAATTATTAAAACTATTACCATTGTATTCTTTTTAGACTTTATAGGTTTTCAAGATATTACTACTAAAATATTGGCTGGAGCCGGAATTTTAACTTTTGTAATTGGTTTTGCTTTTAAAGATATTGGAGAATATTTCTTGGCTGGAATGTTATTAGCTTTTAAAAGTCCATTCAAAGAGAATGATTTAATTGAAACCGAAAATGTAATTGGTTACGTAAAAGAACTTAGAATTAGAGAAACGATTATTAAAACAACAGACGGAAAAGACGTTTTTGTGCCAAATTCTCAAATATTAAAATCACCTTTAATCAATTATACCATTGATGGTTTTTTGCGTAATGAATTTATGCTAGGACTAGATTATTCAAGTGATCTTTCAAAAGCTATTCAAGTAATTATAGAATCAGTTTCTAAAGCAGAAGGTGTTTTACTTGGTGCAAAAAAGCCGACAGTTGTAATTGATGAATTTGCAGCAAGCACAATTAATATAAAAGTTTTTTTTTGGTTAGACACTTTTAAAGGTGCATCAAAAAGTTATCACTTGGCCATTAGAACACAAGTAATGAAAAACGTATTAGAAGCGTTAACCGAAAACGAATTCTCATTACCTTATAATATTATTGAAGTTAAACAGTATGAGGGTTAAGTAAAACTCAAAAAACCTAATATGACCTTATTTATAAGGTTTCTTTATTTAACTTAAATCACATTTCATTGTTAAAAGTTGCTGTTTAAGCAAAAAGGATGATTTGTATATCTCGATTTTTTTTTGTAAATTGACTGTATAATTAAAAAATTACTAAATGAAAAAAATATTACTTTTATGTGCAATGGTGATAATGTCATCATGTGCATCCAAATTGGTCTTTCCTGTTTCTAATGTTGCTCCAGCTGCAGAAATTACTGTAAAAATTAAAAAAGACGATAACGGCAACAGAGAAATTAACCTAAATTCTAAATACCTGTCATCTCCCGACCGTTTAACACCTCCAAGAGCATCTTACATAGTTTGGATGCAGACAGAAGCAAATGGACTTTTAAATTTAGGTCAGCTTGAAACAGATGCTTCTGAAAAAGGAAGTTTTACTACTGTTACAGCTTATGAGCCGTTAGAAATTTTTATTACTGCAGAAGATGATATTGCAATTAAATATCCAACTGGACAAGAAATTTCAAGAGTAAAAATTTAAGGATTAAAAAGTAAATTAATAAAAACTGAAGTCAATTTGATTTCAGTTTTTTTATGTCTTTTTTAAAAAACTTAAAAGCACTTTAGTCAATTCTTCTCTATTTTCAATATAGCTCATGTGGCCATCATCAAAAGTGACTAATTCTACTTTTGTATTTTCTATTTGAGTTATATTTTCTTCGTAATTTAAAACCGGGTCTTGTTTACCAAGAATTAATAAGATTGGATAAGTAGCAAAATGCAGAAGAACTTCTCTGTCATTTCTAACTTTCATTCCTTCTAAAGCCGCTACAATTCCTTGTAATGGAGTTTTTAAAGCTTCTTTGCGTACAAGTTCAATATCATCGTTTAAACGCTCTCTGTTGTTTTCACTGAACAAATTGGCAATTGACATTCTTATGAAAGCAGTATAGTTTTGTTTTACAGCCAAAACAGCTCTATCGCGATTGGTTTTTCGTTCCTCAGAATCAGCTCTTGAAGTTGAATTCATTAAAATCAAGCCTTTCATCATTTCAGGATACAATTCAGCAAAAGCCAAAGCAATATAGCCGCCCATGGAATGACCAATAAGAATGGCTTTTCTAATTTTTAACTCATGTAAAACATAATGAACCATGTCAGCTTGATCTTCCATAGAATGTAAATAGCCCAAACAATCTGTTTGACCATGACCTAATAAATCAATACAAATCACACGATTTCGTTTCGACAAAGCTTCAATATGTGAATTCCACATCGTTGAGTTTTCTAAAAAACCATGCAATAAAACTACTGTTGTACCTTTTCCAGTTTCAGAATAAGCAATTTTTGTGTTTTTGAAGAGTGTTTGTTTCAAGGGAAAATTTGTTTACTGCAAAAGTAGAATTTTTAATTGAAGTTTGAAATTTAACCACCAAGTTCGCAAGGATTTTTCGCAAGGTCCACAAAGTTTTTCTTCAATCTTGTCATTATGAAATTGATTCAGAATCACATTTTTTATGGGCTTAATTTTTTAAAGAAATTACTTATCTTTGAGAAAAGGATTTTTTAAATTATGAATAGATTAGTTATTATTGGAAACGGTTTTGATTTAGCTCATGGTTTGCCAACGAGTTATAAAGATTTTATTGATGATTATTGGTCTTCTATTAAAAGCAGCAAGCATAATGATGATTTTATTTATTTTATAGATACTTTAAATATTGTATTTGAAGAGATAAAAGGCTTAAACTGTATAGCTAAATGTTTAATGAAGTTTGATGAAAAAATAAAATTTTCGGAAGCTGAAATTTATACTGAATATGGGAATAATCATATGACCGGACAATACCCAAGAAGACATATTTTGAATTATAAAAATTCTTTTTTTAAAGCTATTAATCAAAAGAATGTGCAAAATTGGGTTGATATTGAGAATGAATACTACAGACAATTAAAAAAAATAATCAATTCAAAATGTTTAGATGTTTCTAAGTCTATAGAATATTGGCAAAATGAACAAAAAATTCAAGTACAAGAATTGAATAAAGAGTTTGAATATGTAAAAATACTTTTAGGAAAATATTTGAAAGATAAAGTTAAAGATGCTTATAAATTTAATTATCATTCTAGTTTAAAATCGATATATGATGTTCTAAAACCAATTTCACTCACAAGTAATGAACATGATGTTTTGAAAGAATTTAATAATTCTGAAGATGTTGAAGAAATAAAAGATCATTTCGAAAAAGAAAAAAAAGAAGAGTTAGTTAATAAATTATATTTTTTAAATTTTAATTATACTCCAACAGTTAAAATTTACAGTGATATTTTAAACACAAGTGAAAGAATAGAAACTAAAGTAAATTACATTCATGGAGAATTAGAAAATGTTTCGGATAATAAGATGAATTTTGGTTTTGGAGATGAAATGGATGAAGATTATAAAGAAATAGAAAATTTAGATGACAATGAATATTTGAAAAACTTTAAGTCATTTCTATATTTACAAAATTCAAATTATAATGATTTATTATCATATGTAGAAAGTGAAAAATTTCAAGTAATAATTCTTGGACATTCTTGTGGTTTATCAGACAGAACATTGTTAAATACTATTTTTGAACACGAGAATTGTCGTTCTATAAAAGTCTTTTATTATAAAAATGGTGAATATGATAATTATACAGATATGGTTCAAAATATATCAAGACATTTTAATGATAAAAAGATTATGCGTTCAAAAATTGTAAGCAAACCTTATTGTAAACCAATGCCACAAATTCAATTAACAAAAAAAGAATAAATTTCAAATATCATTCTAATTTCTCAAATCTGTGTTCCCGAAAAAATTAGCTGAATCAAGTTCATCTTTACATAATTGAAAACAAAAAAAAACGGTTCACTTTCGCAAACCGTTCTATCTGAAAATCTATAATCCGATAATCTGAATATCCAAATTAGCTATTCATAATCGACTCAATCTCATCAATCTCAATAGGAATATTTCTCATCAAATTAAATGGTTCACCTTTACTTTGAATCACAACATCATCTTCTAAACGAATTCCAAAACCTTCTTTTGGAATGTAAATTCCTGGTTCAACTGTGAAAACCATATTTGCTTGCATTGGTTCGTATAACAAACCATAATCATGC
>NZ_CAXBFR010000052.1:0-18121 GCF_963975005.1 uncultured Flavobacterium sp. | reverse complement strand
AACGTTTGCAATTGTTACGTGATAATCCAGGTTTAAAAGATAAACTTTGGGAAAATGTAACTGCATTACAAAGTGGTTTAAAAGCTCATGGATTTAATATTGGTGACACAAATACTTGTGTAACTCCAGTTTATCTTGAAGGAACTATTCCAGAAGCAATGGTTATGGTAAATGATTTGAGAGAAAATTATGGTATTTTCTTATCTATCGTTGTTTATCCAGTTATACCTAAAGGAATGATTTTGTTAAGAATGATTCCAACTGCATCTCACTCTTTAGAGGATATAGAATTAACGCTTACTGCTTTTGATGCTATTTATGAAAAGTTAGTGAACGGAACTTATAAACAAATAGCTGAAGCAACTAAGGTTGATATGGATGCATAGTTTATAGGTTTTCAGAATATTTTACATATAAAAAAAACCAATACTATTTGTTTAGTATTGGTTTTTTTATTTCAAAAATTACATTATTTAGGTTGCCTTCATCTTTTTTTTCTAAAATAAGTTTAAAGTTATTCCTTTCTAATAAAGCCTTAGAATTCTCGTTTTTTTGATGAGTATAGGCTTCAATTATATCTAAATTTAGATTTTTAAATCCATATTCGAGTACAGATTGCAGCGACTCACTCATAATTCCTTTTCCTTGAAATTTTGGTTCTAAATCATATCCAACTTCTGCTGTTTTATTGTCTTCAGAAAAATTCCACAAACAAATTGTTCCAATAATTTTCGGTTCATTTTTTAAAGTTATTCCCCAAGTAATTGATTTATTGGTTTCAAGGTTTTCATTTATTTGCAGGATAAACTTTTTAGCTTCTTCAATAGTCTTTGTTTTTCTATGTTCTGGTCTATCAATAAATTTATTGATTTCTTCATCTGAACGTGGGTATAAAATAATTTTACAATCTGATTCTAAAACTCTTCTAAGAATAAGATTTTTTGATTCTATTTTTGGAAATGGGATGAAGTTCATTTTATTTATTTTTGCCTAATGCCTAATGCCTAATGCCTAATGCCTAATGCCTAATGCCTAAAGCTTCTTACTATAAGTTCTTCTACGTTTAGTAATCTTACTATTAAAATGTTTCCAAAGCTTTTGAATAGCAGTATTTTCTTCTAATTCCGGAGTTCGTACGCAAGTTTCTATGCCTTTTGCTTGACAAACTGTATAATATTCATCAAAAATAATAGCCGTAACACCTTTACTTTGGTATTCTGGTGCAACACCAATTAAATAGAAAACTACTTCTTTAGAATTGTTTTTAGCTTTTAATAAATGATAAAATCCAAATGGAAATAATTTGCCATTTGCTTTTTTAAGCGCTTCACTAAATCCAGGCATAACAATAGCAAAGGCAATCATTTTATCATCTTTATCTATAATGAATTTTATGAATTCTGGATTTATAAAACTTATATATTTCTTTTTAAAGTACTCTTTTTGAACATCATTAATAGCTACAAATGATTGTAGTTTAGCATAAGTATCATTAAATAAATCAAACATTTTATCGACATAGGGCATAATGTCTTTAGTTTTTGTAAAATTTAATGACCTTAATTCGTAACGCTTTTTAATTAGAGCACTAGCTTTTTGAAAGGGTTCTGGATTTATATTGCTAAATGAAAAAGTGCTTTCTAGATATTCTTTTTCTTTGGTTAAACCCAATTTTTCAAAATGCTCTTTATAATAGGGTAAACTGTACCATGTAACCATATTTCCGATTTGATCAAATCCTTCAGTTAAAACACCAACTTTATCTAGATTAGAAAAACCAATTGGTCCTTCAACCATTTCTAAATTATGTTTGTTACCCAATTCGTATACCTTTTCTAGTAGAGCTTTGGTGACTTCAATATCATCAATAACATCAAACCAACCGAAACGGACTTTACTTTTTTTAAGAATTTTTACTTCATCCCAATTAATTATAGCAGCAAGTTTACCTACAATTTTATTGTCTTTATAGGCTAAATAAAAATGCGCTTCCGCACTTTGGAAAGCAGGATTTTTATCTCTATCAAATGTTTCTAATTCTTCTGCAATAATTGGTGGTATCCAATTAGGGTTGTTTTTATATAGTTCAAAAGAAAACATTACGTAATCTTTCATTTCTTTTTTTGACTTGGCTTCTTTTATTTCAATCATTGTGGTTGGGTGAAATTATTCTTCGTCTTTAGACTTTTTTAATTTCTTTTCTTTATTCTTATTTAGTTTAGGCTCTTTTTTCTTAGCACTTTTATTTGCTTTATCTTTTTTTCTGTCTTCAGGAGATTTTATTCTTACTTCTTGATAATTTTTATCAAAACGCCAAGAAATTCCAACACCACCATACGTTATTGAAGGTGTATCTTTTATGTTTTTAGAAAACGAAGCGTCAACTTGCATGTTAGGTGAGATAAGATATGCCCCACCAGCTCTAAAGACAATATCACTATATAAATCCCCTTTATAGCCTTGATTTTCAACAAAAACTGACCATTGTTGATTTATTCCATGCGTAAGTGTTGCAATATATTCTAATGATTTGAAATCGGAAGTAAATTTGTTATAGACTAAATTTCCAACTAATACCCATCTAGTTCCAAAAGTGTTTTGTGTAATTAAAGCTACTTTTGGACTAACTTTTGGTTCAATTAACCTCGAATTATAGTTATATGGATTATCAGAAAAATTTAGATTTACACCAGCAAAAATTCCTACAGAAGGAATTAATTGTCTCCATTTAAAACCTTGATTGGCTTTCCAACTTCTAATATTTACTTTCTGTTCATAATATTTATTTGGGTCATAAACTAAATATTTAGCACCTATAACTGTGGATCTTAAGGCACTTCTTTTATATTCTTCAATTGGACTAGTATAAGTATCATTTTGATATTGAATTTCAACAACGGCTTCCATTTCTTCTTTGATCACACCCCATCTCAAGGCAAAATCTACTCCAAAGCCATTGGCACCATATCCAATTAAATCATGATTTTCCTTAATGCCAAAAACACCAGATTCTAATTGAATAACTGACTTTCCGACAGAGAAAGCCATCATTGATTTTCCTGGCCTATTAGAATTAATTACATCTGTATATTGGGCAGAAGCCATTTCAACAAATAATAAAGAGAATAAAAGGAGAAATTGTGTTGATTTTTTCATAATTGGCTTAAATAAGTTTTTCAAAAGTAGTTATTTTATCATAAATTTAAGAAACAATTTATGGGTTTTTAGTACTTATAATTGTATTTTTGAATTTTAAAATTAGATTACAATGATAGAAGCATCATTTACAGGTTTATTAAGAACGTTAGCTTACATAGTTTTATTTTATTATTTGTTTAAATTCTTATTGAGAATTTTTGCACCTATTTTAATGAAGAAAGCCATGAATAAAGTGCAACAAAAAATGGAAGACCAAGTTAAGCAACAACAAAATTATCAACAAAACACTTCTCAAAATAATTCACAGTCAACAGTTAAGCCTCAGGAAAAGAAGAAAGTAGGAGAGTATATTGATTATGAAGAAGTAGATTAATAACATTTGAACAATAACAGAAAGGATATTTTAACGATATCCTTTTTTTATTTACTTTAGCACCTTTAAATATTTATTCTTTAGCATGAAAAATTTGCAAAAATACTCTTCACATTTATTAGCTATTCTTGGTTTTGTAATAGTAGCCGTAATTTATTTTTATCCTGTATTAAAAGGAGAACAGATTTATCAACATGACATTGCAGAATATACTGGAATGGCAAAAGAACAAAATGATTTTAGAAATGAAACCAACGAAGAACCTTATTGGACAAATAGTGCTTTTGGTGGAATGCCAACTTATCAATTAGGAGCTAAATATCCAAACGATTTTATTGGTCACTTTGATGATGTTTTACGTTTTTTACCTAGACCAGCAGATTATTTATTTCTATATTTTTTAGGATTTTATATATTGTTATTAGTTTTAAAAGTTGATCCGTTAAAAGCCTTTTTTGGAGCTTTAGCTTTCGGTTTTTCGACTTATATGATTATCATTATTGGAGCTGGACACAATGCAAAAGCTCATGCTATTGCTTATATGCCAATGGTTTTAGCTGGTGTTTTGTTGGTTTTTAGACGAAAGTATATTGTTGGTGGACTACTAACTATGATTGCTGCAGCTTTAGAAATTCAAGCGAATCATTTTCAAATGACCTATTATTTATTGATTTTACTTTTAGTAGTTTCAATTTATTATTTTGTAGAATTCATTAAAGAAAAAGATTATAGAGGATTAGCTAAAGTTATTGGAGTTTTTGCCATAGCTGGAGTTTTCTCAGTAGGTTCAAACGCGACAAGTTTATTAGCGACATCAGAATATGCCAAATTTTCTTCAAGAAGTGATAGTGAACTGACTTATGAACCAGATGGTTCTAAAAAAGAAAGTTCAAACGCAATGAGTTATGAATATATCACTGATTATAGTTATGGAGTTGCAGAAAGTTTAAACTTAATTTCTCCAAGACTTTTTGGTGGTGCTAGTTATGAGGATTTAGGTAAAGAATCAGAAATGTTTCAATATGTAATGTCACAAGGAGCAAGTGAAGCAGAAGCTTTAGCCATAACAAAACAATTAAGAACCTATTGGGGTGACCAACCCGGAGTTTCCGGACCAGCTTATATTGGAATTATTGTTTTCTTTTTAGCTATTTTAGCTTTATTCGTAGAAAAAAGAAAAGTCAAGTATGCATTAGTTGCTGGAATTTTAATTTCATTATTCCTTTCTTGGGGAAAAAATTTCTCATTGCTAACGGATTTCTTTATCGATTATGTTCCTTTATATAATAAATTTAGAGCTGTTTCATCCATTCAAGTTTTATTGGAATTATGCATGCCTATTTTAGCTATTTTAGGATTGTATTCTTTTTATAAATCTGATGATTCTCAAAAATGGAATGCCTTATGGAAATCAGGAGCTATTGTTGGTGGAATTCTAATTTCGTTATTACTTTTCAAGGGAATGTTTAATTTCTCTGGACCAGCTGATGGTTATTATGCTGAATCATATGGTTATGACTTCATGAGTGTTCTAAAGGAAGATAGAGCAGCGATGTATACTTCAGACGTATTTCGTTCTTTAGGGTTCTTAGCTATTGTTTTCGTTGTTATGTATACTTCACTTAAAAATAAACTAGCACAAAATACAGCTATTATTTTAGTAGGTTTGGTTATGGTTTTTGATTTATTCTTAGTAGATAAAAAATATGTAAATGATGAAAATTTCAAGTCAAAAAGAGAAATCGATATGCCTTATCAAATGACCGAAGCAGATCAAAACATATTACAAGACACAACCCATTTTAGAGTTTTTGAAGCTGCAGGTAATATGAGTAGTGCAAGAACTTCTTATTTTCATAAATCGCTTGGTGGTTATAGTGCTGTGAAACCACGAAGAATGCAACAATTGTTTGATTATCAAATAGCCAAAAACAACCTTCAAGTTTATAATATGTTAAATACTAAATATATTATTAAAGCTAACGAACAAGGAGACGATGTAGCCTTATTAAATCCAGATGCAAATGGAAATGCTTGGTTTGTTGAGAAAGTACTAAATGTAATTTCTTCAGATGAAGAAATGAAAGCTTTAGATAGTTTAAGAACCAAAGATATAGCTGTAATTAATCCAACAGCATTAAAGGTTAAAGGGAAGCCTTTTGGTGATTTCGAAAGAGATTCTCTAGCTAAAATTGACTTAATTGATTACAAACCAAATTATTTAAAATACAAATCAACAAATTCTAATGCTGGTTTTGCAGTGTTTTCTGAAATGTATTATTCAAACGGTTGGAAAGCAACAATTGATGGAAAGGAAACTCCAATTTATCGAGTTGACTATGCTTTAAGAGGATTAGAAGTTCCAGCAGGAAAACATACAATCGAATTCAAATTTGAACCACAAGTTGTAAAAACAGGAAGCACAATTGTACTGTTTAGTTCAATTGGAATGTTGTTGTTATTGATTGGAGGAATTTATTTTGAGAGTAAAGAAGAAAGAGCAAAGAAGAAAGATTAAGTTTTTTGCACAATCCCTTTTAACCTTTTAAACTTATAACCAAAAAAAACTGAAACCAGAAAAACAAAAAATACTAATCATAACCTATTATTGGCCTCCAGCTGGTGGACCAGGTGTACAGCGTTGGTTAAAATTTGTAAAGTATTTACCTGATTTCGGAGTTGAACCAATAGTTTATATTCCAGAAAACCCGACTTATCCTTTGTTGGATGAAAATTTGGTTCAAGAAGTTTCTGATAAAGTAACAATTATAAGACAACCCATTTTTGAACCTTATGGTTTTGCTTCTTTTTTGTCTAAAAATAAAACTAAAAAAATTAGTTCTGGAATTATTCCTGATAAGAAAAAACAATCTTTTATCGAAAGAACATTACTTTGGATAAGAGGAAATATGTTCATTCCTGATGCACGAATTTTTTGGGTTAAACCTTCTATTAAATTCCTTCAAAAATATATTGATGAACATAAAATTGAAACTATAATTACAACTGGCCCACCACATAGTGTGCATCTAATTGGATTAGGGTTGAAAAAACAAAATAATATCAAATGGATTGCCGATTTTCGTGATCCTTGGACAACTATTGGGTATCATAAAGCTTTGAAACTTTCTGAAAAAGCTGCTCAAAAGCATAAAGATTTAGAAAAAGAAGTCATGAGTAGTTGTGACCAATTAATCGTGACTTCACCAACAACAAAAACAGAATTTGAACAAATAACTTCAAAACCAATTGAAGTCATTACAAATGGTTATGACATTGAAAAGGTTTCCAAAAAGGCAATGGATTCTAAATTCACCCTAGCTCATATTGGTTCCTTTTTATCGGAAAGAAATCCAAGAATTTTATGGAAAGCATTATCAGAATTAATCAAAGAAAATAAAGATTTTGCCAACGATTTTCAATTGAAATTAATTGGAGCAGTGAGCAAAGAAGTTTTGGAAACAATCAAAGAATTTCGGTTAGAAAACTATGTAAATCATCTGGGTTATGTTTCACACAATGAAGCTTTACAAGCACAAAGAAGTTCGCAAGTTTTATTGTTAATTGAAATTGATTCAGATGCTACAAATTGTATTATTCCAGGAAAATTGTTTGAATATATGATTTCCGAAAGACCAATTTTAGCCATTGGACCAGAAAAAGCTGATTTCAAAAATATTATCAAAGAGACCAATACAGGAACTTTCTTTATGTATGATGCAAAAGAAGCTTTAAAATCACAAATACAAACTTATTACAATCAATTTCAGCATAATACGTTACAAGTAAATGCTATTGGTTTACAAAAATACAGCAGAAAAAAACTAACAGAGCAATTAGCAACTATTTTGACTGCCAACTAATTACTGAACACTGAACACTAAAAAATGGGAATCGTTCTAAAGCAATCCTTAAAAAACACGGTTATCACTTACATTGGCTTTGCCATTGGAGCGATAAATACGTTATATATGTATGTGCAGTTTTTGGGTGATACGTATTATGGTTTGGTTGGATATGTTTTGTCTGCAGCCAATATTATGATGCCTTTGATGGCTTTTGGAGTTCATAATACGTTAATCAAATATTTTAACGAATATAAAACAGAAGAAGAAAAATCAATTTTTTTGACCTTTGTATTATTTCTTCCTTTAATATTGATTATTCCGTTTTCGTTGATTGGATATTTTGGCTATCATCAAATTGCGAATTTATTATCAGAAGAAAATCCAATAGTTTATGATTATGTATGGCAAATTCCTGTAATCGGACTTTGTATGGGATATTTTGAAATATTTTATGCTTGGGTAAAAGTACACATGCAATCGGTTTTAGGAAATTTTATCAAAGAGGTTTTCTTGAGAATTCTAGTAAGTATAAGTCTTTTTGCGGTTTATTTTGATTGGATAACTCCAGTTGAATTTGTGTATTCTTTAATGGGAATTTATTTCTTTTCTATGTTATTGATGAAAATATATGCTTATAAAGTTAGATTCCCTTCTCTGAAATTTAAGATTCCGATAAATTCAAAAGCGATAATTACTTATAGTTTATTTATTATTTTGACTGGTGGAATTGCAAATTTGTTTCTAGAAATTGATAAATTCATGTTGAATAATTACGTCAAAATTGAAAATATTGCCTATTATTCTGTTGCAGTTTTCATTGCTACTGTAATTGCTGTTCCAAGTAGAGCTATGCATCAAATTACGTATCCAATTACAGCAAAATTGATGAGCGAAAACAAACATGATGAACTAAATGACCTTTATAAAAAGACATCAATTACGTTACAAATTGTCGGTGGTTTGATATTTTTAGGGATTTTAGTAAATATCAATCAATTATATTTATTACTGCCAAAAGAGTATTCTGGTGGAATTTTTGTGGTATTTACTATAGGATTATCGAAATATTTCGATTTGATATTAGGAAATAATAATGCCATTATTTTCAATTCAAAATATTACAGAACCGTTTTGTTTTTAGGAGTTTTGCTTGTGACTTTAACGGTGATTTTAAACATGATTTTCATTCCGCTTTATGGTTTAAAAGGAACTGCTTTTGCAACTTTACTTTCCATAACTTTATATAGTTTATCCAAATTGCTTTTTGTGGTAAAACGAATGAAGTTATTTCCTTTTACTTCAAAAACCATAACAGCTTTTGGAATATTAATAAGTTGTTTTTTAGCATTTTACTTTTGGGAATTTTCGTTTCATCCTATAATTAATATCGTTTTAAAATCTATTTTGATTTCGATTATTTATTTAACTTTAAGTTATAAATTGAAATTGTCTTCTGATATTAATTTAGTAATGGATAAGGTTATAAATAAAATTAAAAAATAAAGACTACTGAATTTTAGTGTATTTTTCAGCACAAGCTTCTATACAAGGATAATAAATAATTAAAGTAGTTTGTGTAATTTCATAACTAGTTAAAAATACTTGTTGTTGGCATTGTGTTGAAGATAAAGTTAAATCTTGTGAAGAATAGGTTCCATAAAAATTTTCATTAGAATCAGTCGAAATTGTACAAATTGAACCATTGGAATAAAGTGTCCCATCATCATAGAATTCAATTATTTTAGTACTAGAAATTGATTGAAAAGTTCCGCTTCCGTCACCTGGATCAGATAAAATTTCAGCCAATTGCCACTTGCTAACAAGTACTTTATTTATTTTATCATTTTGATCATCGGAACACGAAAATAAGACAATTATTGAGAATAACAGAATCACATTATTTTTCATTTTAAAATGATTTAATTCACCCAAATATAAAAAAAATCCTGTAAGATTTTCACTTACAGGACTTTTAAAAACAAACTAAACTAATCTAACTATTTTCTTTTTCTTTCTTTTTCGTCTCTTTTAATTTCAATGACATCATCATCATCCATTTTTACTTTGCTACCGTCTTTTTTGTAGTAGTAAAAGTCTTCATCATCTGAATCGTTGTCATATCCATTATTATTCCCGTTTCCGTTTCCAAATCCATGTCCATCAAAATCATAATGATTTCCATAACTTGAACTATTTACATATCCTACAATGTCCATGATTTGACCTCTTCTGTTGTAGAAAATTTTCATTCCACCAACTTGTTTCAGCGCAAAACTGTTGTATTTCATGTAAACTGAACCAACTCTTTTAACTCTACCGTAAGCGTCATAGTTGATAAATACGTTTCCTACACGTCTCACACGACCTTGATAATCATGTTCTACTTTTACGCCTCTTACTGGACCATAATATGAACTAGCAACTGATACAGTTCTTACACCTGGTGCACCATGAGTTCTATTCATGTTTTCAGTACGATTTCTTGTTGGTGCAGTTGTTGCTTGAGTATTAAAATCAAATTGACCATCTAAAAAGATGAAGAATTCGATTCCTCTTTCTTTGAAAACAATTGGGTCAGCATCTCTATAATCTGTAATAAAGCGATAACCTTCTTCGTTTCCAGTAAATACATTTTTCTCTGATGCAATAGTTACATTACTAATAAGTAATAAACCTGCTACTAAAAGTGTAATTTTTTTCATGACTTCTATAATTTAAGGTTAAACAATTCAACAATTTAAATTCATTGTTGTTTGGTTACCTAAATCCAATAGCTGTGCCAGAATACGTTAAGCAGTTGTCAATGAGTTGTTAATGAGTTTTAACAATATGATAATCAGTGTTTTAATTTAGTTTAAATGTGCTAAATAGTTTAGGAATCTTAATTATTTCTTTTGAATCAATCCCTTTTTTTAATCAAATCCAAGGTGAAATTCATTTGAGTATCATTTTGGTTTAAATAATCTTCATAAGTTTGAGTCACTTCATAATCTGGCATAATTCCTCTACCGATTGGTTGGTTTTCTTTTGCTATAGAAAACTGTTCAATATTTACTATTGAGAAAGTTGTGATAATTTTAGATTTGGGCAAAATGTAATCAATAGGTGTGTGACCATTATGACCGTAAAAACCACCTTGAGTTTCTTCTCCAATTGTTGTGGTATTTTTATTACTAGCAAGTAAAGAACCAAAATTACTTCCTGCTGAAGCAACTCTTGAGGTAATTAATAAATATATGTTTCCTGTAAAAGCATTTTTGTTTGGAGTTCTAATTTTATGATCATAACTATTTTCGTCTTGAAAATATTTTCCATCTTTTTCTAACGGAAATTCTTTTCTTAGGCTTTTATTATGTTTAATCACACCCAAGAATCTTAAAAATACAGGAACTTTAGTATCAATGTACTTGATGAATGGAATTTTATTAAAACTTATCCAAGCACTTCTGTTTTCAGAAAAATTTCTTTGGGTTAAATATTCATATACTACTAAATCATAAGGATCATTTCCACCACCATTATGCCTAACATCAACAATTAGATTTTTTATATTTTGATTTTTTATGGATAAAAAAGTACTATCTAAAAAAGTAATAAATTGTTTATATTCAAGAACAAATTCATTATCACCAATTGCAAATGTGTTTATAGTTAAAATTCCTGTTTCTGAATCTATCTTTTTATAACTGTATTTTTCTTTAAGATTACTGCTATGGGTAAAATCTATATAATCATAAGGTTTTGAATATCTGTTATTTAGATTTGTGTAATATTCTTTTAAGCCACTACTTTTTAGGGTAAAATTGGAACTTTCTTTGGTTTTACTATTTATGTAAGCAACTTTAAATATTGAAGTTAAACCAAATTGATACCTGTAATATTTTCCAAAATGTTTTTCAATTCCAATTCTTTTTCCAGTGATATTAAAGCCATCAGTTTCGTAATATTTATAAAGTTCTTTTACAATTTCAGTTGTTTTCATTTCATTAATAGAAATAATTTCAGAACCTAAAGGAATTTTATCCGATTCAAAATTTAGAATCCATTTGCCTTCTATTAATTTAATTGGATACGGAAAATAACCTTCATTTTCTTTCACTAAAGCTTTATTTACTTTAGAAGGTAAACTAATGCTATTGTGTAAACTTCCTTCAAAATCAGATAATTGACAAATAATATTATAAAAATCTTTATAAGTTTTTGATTTTTCAATCTGGTTTTCTGCCCAATTATAAATACTATCAATTTCTTTTTCTGAACGATATTTGTATAAACCAGAATTGGCTTTTAATCGAATGTTTTTATATACTTTAAAATCTTTTTTCATATTTTTTACTGAAAATTCAGCATCAATAGATTGTGAAAATAGATTTGAAAAGGAAATTATAGTTAAAAGTAGTAAAACTGATTTTTTCATCTTTGTTATTTTTTCAACAATATTACTTGAAATAAAAAAAAGTAACTTGTATAATCTTGGCAAATATTAAAGATTAAAACTATTTTTTTGATATGTTTTTGGAGAAACACCTACAAAGCGTTTAAAAGTATTAGAATAATGAGCTAAATCTGAAAACTCAAAATCAAAAGCAATTTGAGTTAAATCAGAATATGAAGTGATGATTTTCTTGCTCGAAAATATTTTCTTCATCAAAATATAATTCATAGGAGACATTCCTGTTGAAGATTTAAACTTTTTAACGAAACCAAATTTATTAAGATGAACAACTTTAGATAAATCGTCTAAATTAAATTTAGACTGTATGTTTTCGTCAATAAATGAATTAATATTTTGAAATGAGTTGTAATTTAATTCCGAATATTCTTCTTTTTTAAATTGGGAATAAGGTTTTAGAATGGTAGTAAACTCTTTTAGTACTAATTCCGTTTTTTGAATGTTATTTAATTCAATTGCATTTTTTAATTGAAAGAAAAGTTGATTCAATTTTAGGTTGTTGATTTTTCGATTAAAAAAAACAACATTTTGTCCTTTATATAAATATTTCATTAAATCTTTAGAAATATAAATGGTTTCAAATTCAATTATTGAAGAAGAATCTATTATAGGATTAGAATGAATTTCGTAAGGATTTGTTATAGTGATACTACCTTTTTCGCTATAGATATTTTGGTGTTCTAAATCAATTTGTTCAATTCCATTATGAATATAGGAAATACAAAACGTTTCATGAAAATGCTTTGGAAAAGCTATTTTCTGTTCTTTAAAGCTAATTAATTCTAAATTATCTAAATTCATAAGTAATAATGAATTCACAAATTAACAAAAAACTTTTAAATTTCCTGAAACAAAAACTTACAACTTCTCCTTTAAATATTTCCCCGTAACTGAATTTTTGTTTTTTACAATTTCTTCTGGAGTTCCAAAAGCCATTAGTTTTCCACCAAATTCACCACCTTCTGGACCAATATCAATGATGTAATCAGCACATTTTATTAAATCTAAATTATGTTCGATTACGATGATTGAATGTCCTTTTTCTAATAAAGCTTCAAAAGAGGCTAACAATTTTTTAATATCGTGAAAGTGTAATCCTGTTGTTGGTTCATCAAATACGAATAAGGCTTTGTCTTTGATTGTTCCTTTTACCAAGAATGAAGCTAATTTGATACGTTGTGCTTCACCACCAGAAAGAGTAGAAGAGGATTGACCTAATTGTACATAACCTAATCCAACATCTTGTAAAGGTTGTAATTTTTGATATATTTTCTTTTGGTCATTTTTAGTAAAGAATGCTAAAGCATCATCAATTGTCATGGTTAAAATGTCATCGATGTTTTTTTCTTCAAATTTGACTTCTAAAACTTCTTTTTTGAAACGTTTTCCACCACAAGTTTCACATTCTAAATGCACATCGGCCATAAATTGCATTTCGATAGTAACAGATCCATCACCTTTACAAGTTTCACATCTTCCGCCATCTACATTGAAAGAGAAGTGCTTAGCTTGGTAATTACGTAATTTTGAAACCGATTGTTTTGAATATAAATCACGAATATCATCGTAAGCTTTAATATAAGTCACAGGATTTGAACGCGAACTTCTTCCAATTGGATTTTGGTCCACGTATTCAATATGTTTTACGTTTGAATAACTTCCGGCTAATTCTGTGAATTGACCTGCTTTTTCGCTAATGCCTTCTAAACTCTTTTTAATGGCTGGAAATAATATCTTTTTGACCAAAGTACTTTTTCCACTTCCAGAAACTCCAGTAACAACGGTAAGACATTCTAAAGGAAACGTAAAGTTTTGGTTTTGAAGATTATTTTCACGAGCACCAATTACATCAATATGATTTTTGAACTTTCTGCGTTTTTTCGGAACTTCAATTTGTTCTTCTCCATTCAGATATTTGGCAGTTAAAGAATCAGCTTTTAAAATTTCATCATAAGTACCTTGTGCCACCAAATAACCACCATTTGTTCC
Organism: uncultured Flavobacterium sp.; assembly: GCF_963975005.1. Taxonomy (GTDB): domain Bacteria; phylum Bacteroidota; class Bacteroidia; order Flavobacteriales; family Flavobacteriaceae; genus Flavobacterium. Next base: position 4,299 of record NZ_CAXBFR010000052.1, on the reverse strand, counting down.
TGCTTCTGGACCTATATCAATAATCATATCAGCAGCTTTCATGATGTCTTCGTCGTGTTCGACTACAATAACAGTATTTCCTAAATCACGAAGATTTTTTAAGACTTCAATTAATTGTTCTGTATCTTTTGGATGTAATCCAATACTTGGTTCATCTAAAATGTACATAGAACCTACTAAACTACTTCCTAATGAAGTTGCTAAATTGATACGTTGTGATTCTCCACCTGATAAACTTGCTGAATTTCGGTTTAAGGATAAATAACTTAATCCAACTTTATATAAAAATTCTAATCTGTTGTTGATTTCGATTAATAAACGTTTTGCAACTACAGCATCATATTCGTTTAAAGTCAATTCTTTAAAGAAAGCCATTAATTTTAAAATAGGTAAATCAACTAAATCAGATATGTTTTTACCAGCAATTTTAACGTAAGTTGCTTCTACACGAAGACGTTTTCCTTTGCAAGTATGACATTTTGTTTTTCCACGATAGCGTGAAAGCATCACACGGTTCTGAATTTTATAATTTTTCTCTTCTAATTCTTTGAAGAAATCATTTAAACCCATGAAATATTTATTTCCTTCCCAAATTAGTGCTTTTTCTTCTTCTGAAAGTTTAAAATAAGGTTTGTGTATTGGAAAATCAAAATGATGTGAATTATTCACCAATTGATCGCGGTACCAGCCCATACTATCACCACGCCAAGGAAAAATTCCATTTTCATAGACTGATAAAGCTGTATTTGGAACTACTAAATCGCTGTCAATTCCAATTACACTTCCATAACCTTCGCAAGTTGGACAAGCACCATATGGATTGTTGAAACTGAATAAATGAATGTTAGGTTCTAAGAACGACATTCCGTCAAGGTCAAAATTATTACTAAAGCCAACTCTATTATTAGTATTGACTTCTTGTAAGTAACACGTTCCTTTTCCTTCAAAAAAAGCTGTTTGAATGGCATCAGCTAAGCGATTCATGAATTCTTCATCATCTTTTTTGACAACTATTCTATCAATAATCAATATAACCTCTTTTTTAGCGAAATTGAATCCTTCGATAGCATCTAAACGCACCATTTCGTTATCTACTAAAATTCGAGCAAAACCTTGTTGTAAAAGAACTTTTAACTTGTCTTCCAAAGGTCTTCCTTCTTCTAAATGAATTGGAGCAATTAGTAACCATTTACTATCTTGTTTTAATGTCTGAATATGTTTTACCACATCGGCCAATGAATCTTTTTTGACTTCACTTCCAGAAATAGGAGAGATGGTTTTACCAATTCTAGCAAATAATAGTTTTAAATAATCATATATTTCAGTAGAAGTTCCAACAGTTGATCGAGCATTTGTGGTATTAACTTTTTGTTCAATAGCTATAGCTGGAGCAATTCCTTTAATATAATCTACTTTCGGTTTGTCTAAACGACCTAAAAATTGTCTTGCATATGATGACAAACTTTCTACATATCTTCGTTGTCCTTCAGCGTAAAGTGTATCAAAAGCTAAACTTGATTTTCCAGAACCAGATAAGCCAGTTATTACAACCAGTTTGTTTCTAGGAATAGCTACATCAATGTTTTTGAGATTGTGTAATTGTGCCCCTTTTATTAGGATGTTTTTTTTGGGTTCTAATTTGGAAAAATCGGTTTTAATCATAGTTTTTTGTAAAGAAGTGCAAATTTACGTAAATAAAACCTTTAGTCATAAATAATTGCGGTTGTATATTCATAAAAAATACTTAAAAAATGAAATACTATTTATGGAAAGGAATCTGTTTTTTTGTTTTTTTCTTTACAAATTAATAAAACTTAGTAATGTTACTTTATAAATAGCCAAAAATCTACAGCAAAACACCTATACATTACCTATACGAAACCGTTGTAATAGCCGATTTTGTAAATTTATTAGAAGTCATTATGAAATTTTAAAGTCCTGTTTTTCTTTAATTTAATGGCTTTTTTAATGTTTTTTCAAAAAAAATAGCTTGTATAGTTTCTTTATCAAGAATTGTGAGATTGATATTTATATTGTAGATATATTTATGATGTCGAAATTAATTACATAAATAAATGAATATTATGAAAAAAACTACTTTAATTTTATGTGCACTGTTGAGTTTTGGACTTGCGTTTGCACAGCCAACAACAAATGCACCAGTACCTACTAAGGCTGCTGCAGATGTAAAATCAGTATTTAGTGATACTTACACTAATATTGCAACAAATTATAATCCAAACTGGGGACAAAGCGGTTTTGGTTCAGTTAACCCTACTTTTGATCCTACAGGTGGCGGTACAAACTTTGTTTTAGCCTATCCAAATTTTAATTATCAAGGAACAGAGCTTACTTCTCAAAGTTTATCTAACATGGAGTTCTTACATGTTGATGTTTGGACAAGTGCTAATCCAGCCAATTCTATTTTACAAGTAAGTCCTATTAATAATGGAACTGGAGCAGGAGAGACTTTAGTAACAATAAACCATACTGCAGGTTCTTGGTATAGTGTTGATATTCCAAAAAGTGCCTTTACAGGAATGACTTGGGATTCAGTATTTCAAATGAAATTTGCTGCTAATGGTGCTGGAAGTACAGTGCCAATTACTATTTATTTAGATAATATTTACTTTTGGAAAACTCCAGTTGCTGCTGGTTCAGATGCAAATTTAAGTGATTTAAAAGTTGATGGAACAACAATAGCAGGTTTTTCTCCAAACACTATAGCTTACACAAAAGGATTGCCAGCTGGTACTACTGTTGTACCACAGATAACTAGTGTAACTACTAATGACACAAATGCAACACAAGTAACAACTCAAGCAACTGCTATCCCTGGTAGTGCAACTGTAGTAGTTACGTCGCAAAATACTACGGTAACAAAAACATATACTGTTAATTATGTTATAGAAGGACCAACAACAGCTGCACCAACTCCACCAAATAGACCAGTTGCGGATGTAAAATCAATTTTTAGTAATGCTTATGCTCCAATTGCTGTTCTTAATTATGCTGGAGTAGACGGTCAACCGTCAAATGATAATACCTTTAATACAAGTTGGTGTGGAGCTAATACTTCATTAGTATCAATACTTGGTAATGATACAAATAAAATTACAGGTTTAGGTTGTGAAGGTGTAGCTTTTTTAAGCGGTAGATTTGATGCATCCACTTTTACATATTTCCACATGGATATTTGGACAGCAACTCCAACTTTAGATAAAAGTTTTAATATTAAATTCTCTAATTGGAATGGTGGAGCTGGTGAAGCAAATGCAATTGAATTTTCAACTACTAATGCAAATTTCTTAACTAATCCAAATCCAGGAACATGGATTTCGTTAGATATTCCTTTAGCTAATTTTTTACCAGTTGTAAATGCAAACAGAAATGATTTAGTGCAATTTGTAATTACTTCAGATCTAGGAACTGTTTATTATGATAACTTATATTTACATAAAAACACTGTGTTAAGTAACTCAAACTTTGAACTATCTTCATTTAATGTATATCCTAATCCAACTCAAAATGTATGGAATATTGCATCAAAACAAAATATTACTTCAGTAGTTTTATTTGATGTAATGGGTAAAAAAGTTCAAGAAGTTACTCCAAATGCTACTGCACTAGAGTTAAATGCTGCTGAATTGGCAAATGGAATTTATTTCGCTAATGTTACTTCAGAATCAGGTACTAAGGTTATTAAGTTAATCAAAAACTAATTTTTGAATTCTTTCAAATTATGAAAAAGCTGTCTGAATAGACGGCTTTTTTTTGCTTTCTATTTAAATTACTTATTTCATAAACAATAATTTTTCATCTCAAAAAAATCATGTTTAAACACTTGTTAAAACAGTTTTTTTTTATTCATCTTAATTATAAATCATTTTTATTATATATCTTTAAAATTATTTAAGAAGACAATGCAAATCAAAATTATCTATACAAAACTTTACTTTTTATTCCTTTTCTTTACATTATTTTGTTTTGGGCAAGAACTTCCTCCTATTACAAAATATACACAAAGTACTTACCAAGCAGGAATTCAAAATTGGATGATTTCACAAGATGAAAACCATTTTATGTTTTTTGCAAATAATGAAGGTTTGTTGGAATATAATGGTTCTTTGTGGACTTTGTACCCTTCTCCAAACGAAGCAATTATACGTTCAGTAAAATGTATTGATGATAAAGTTTATACAGGTTCATATATGGAATTTGGCTATTGGGAAAGACAAAAAAATGGTCAATTAAAATATAATTCTTTAAGTGAAAAAATAAAAAATAAACTTGTAGATG
>NZ_CAXBFR010000051.1:0-18194 GCF_963975005.1 uncultured Flavobacterium sp. | reverse complement strand
TTTTATTTGAGCTATCAGATTTAGGAAATGTACCACTAATATCTACTGAAGTACCAAAGAAGTCACTCCCAATATTACTGAGCAATGTTTGACCTTTTGGAACCCAATTTGAGCCGTTCCAACTATATGCTTTCGCATAACCAATGGCTCCATTTGTAAACGAATAACCACCAGTAATAAAATTATTTCCGCTAGCATCGATTGCAAGTATTCCACCATGACCTTGAAGCGTTAAATTATTTCCATTAACGTTAGTGCCTTTTTGAATCCAAGTAGTACCAACAAATTCATAAACCTTAATAGTTCCAGCATTACTACCACCTGCATTGTCTGATGCGTTGCCAATTGCTAATGTATTGCCAGATGTATTTAAAGCCATTGAACCTAAATAATTATTATTAGTTTGACCTTCTATGTTTTGACCTTTTTGAATCCATGAAGAACCATTCCAATCGTAAACACGAATAGCACCTGAATTAGCACCATTAACTCCATCGAAACCTGGGAGATTGATTCCTATGATAGTGCCATCTGCATTAATACTAACTATATTTCCAGCAATATCATTTGGTGCAATACCTAAAATATCTGTACCTCGTTGTATCCAATTGGAACCATTCCATTCAAAAATTCTAGCATATCCAGTTGGTCCTGTTGCACTTAAATAATCTGGACTTAAACTACCTGGTGCACCTATAATTATAACATTTCCATTGGCACTAATAGTAACAGAATTACAAAAAGCATCACCCAAACTAGACCCTATGATGTCTGTACCTTTTTGAATCCATGAAGATCCGTTCCATTCAAAAACTCTGACTTTACCTTTCATAACACCATTATCCATTGCTCTTGGTGCACTTACTGCTAAAATAGTACCGCTTGAATTTAAACTGATTGATGTTGCTGATTGTTCATTAGCAGCAAAACCGTCAATATCTGAACCTAATTGGCTCCATTGTCCGAAGGAAATGAATGAAGTAAATAATAATAAAAGTGTAATTTTTTTCATAGCTTAAATTTTAAGTGGTTAAATTTAATTTTCTTTTACAAATTTCACTATTTACTTTATTATATGCTTCACGTGTAAGCGTGAAATTGATAGTTAAGTTAGTTAAAAAGCTGAAAATAAATTATTTAGAAATTTTTATAGCTTCCATTAAAAGAGATATTTTTTTGTATTTAGATTCTTTAATATCAAAGTATTGATACATTCTTCTGAGGCTTGAGCCAATTCCGTCTATACTCATAAATGCTTTTTTGGCAATTTCTTTATTAGGTATTACAGGGTCAACTAATAAAATATTTAAAATGTTCCAATCGGTTTCATTAAGTTTTTGATTGATGGAATCTTCAATTTTAGTTTTATTTAATTTAAATGGGTTTGAATTTGCAGCAATTGTAGAGCTTTCAATATTTTTTAGTTGATTAATTTCTTGGAGTAGTTCTTCTCTTTTTAAGCGATCTTTTTTGATATTTATCCTAAAATAAAATACAATTAAAGCTATCAAAATAACAGAACCAAAAATAATATAGAAGGTTTTTTTTAATTGTTTTAATTTTAGATTAGCTTGTGCTTTTTTACTTTCTAATTTATTTTCATGTAGTTTAACATCAAATTCATTTTTAACCGCTTCTCTAATAACCGCAAAATTATTTTTTTCTAATTGAATACTATCTTTATAAATGGTATATTCTTCAAACATTTCTAAAGATTTTTTTAGATTATTTTGCTCCTTATAACATTTATATAATAATTCATATAAATCAACTTTTAATTCATTATTAGAATTTGAATCTAAACCTGCTAAAATGACTTCACTTCTTTTTGTAGCTTCTTTAATATTATTTTTTTTGTAAGATAATTTTGCTAAAATAATTTCTCCGTTAACTATATTGCTTTGTATATTAAGTTCTTTACTAAGATTACTATTTTTTTCTGCATATTTATTAGCTTTTTCCAAGTCATTTAGCTCAAGATGAATATTAGCCAATGATGCATAACAATTGACAATAAAAAATTTATCTTTTGTTACTTCTAGTATTTTTAATCCTTTCTCATAATATTTCTTAGCTTCTTCAAATTGTTTTTTTTCGAAATTTGTCCAGCCAATATTTATATAAATAACCGCTATTCTTCTACCCTCAACATCTGTATTTTTTACAATTGAAAGGGCCTTTTGATAATATTCTAATGCTAAATCATAATTTTGAATGATTAGGAAAACACTGCCTAAACTAGTTAGCATGTGAGATTCTCCTTTTTTATCATTTGTTTTTTGGTATAGTTTTAAAGAATTTGAAAAATATTGAGTAGCTTGTTTATAATCTTTTTTGTTAATATAAACATTACCTATGTTACCTGAAATAGCAGCTTTTAAATTTGGATTATTTAACATATTGGCCAAACTCTCTGCATCTTTATAGTATTTCATGGCTAAATCCGATTCCCCTTTGAACCTATAAATTCCGCCTCTATCATTGGCAACGTTATATAATTCTTTTGTTACATTTTTCTCTTTAGCTAATTTATAATAGTAATCAAGCACAACCAAAGTAGAATCTGGTTGTGCTTGATTGTTTAGTTTGAAATATTGAGATAAAGCATTGAATCTTATTGAATCAGCATTTTTAGTATTTTCCCATATAGATTTTAATTCTTTGGTATTAGTTTGAGCAACAAAACTTGTTGTAGAAAAAATAAAAAAATATATAATATTGAAAATACTATTCTGAAACATGACATATTTTTTATATACCTAAATAATTACTTGGAGTAATTTGTTTCAATTCAGTTTTAATGTCATCTGAAACACTCAACGTTTCAATAAACGCATGAATAGATTCTTTATTGATAACCGTATTAGTTCTTGTTAAATTTTTTAAAGCTTCATAAGGATTTGGATAACCTTCACGTCTTAAAATTGTCTGAATAGCTTCTGCAACAACAGCCCAGTTTTTTTCTAAATCTTCTGCAAACTTACTTTCATTTAAAAGTAATTTGTTTAAACCTTTTAAAGTTGCTTCAAAAGCAATTAAAGTATGTCCGAATGGGACACCAATATTTCTTAAAACTGTACTATCAGTCAAGTCACGTTGTAAACGAGAAATTGGTAATTTAGCAGAAAGATGTTCGAAAATTGCATTGGCTATTCCTAAATTTCCTTCACTGTTTTCAAAATCTATTGGGTTAACTTTATGTGGCATTGCTGATGAACCAATTTCACCTTCTTTTATTTTTTGTTTGAAATATTCCATAGAAACATAGGTCCAAACGTCTCTATCTAAATCTAAAACAATATTGTTAATTCGTTTTAAAGCATCAAAAAATGCGGCAAAATGGTCGTAATGTTCAATTTGAGTAGTAGGAAATGAATGATGTAACCCTAAAGATTCTTCTACAAATGAAGTCCCAAATTGTTTCCAATCTTGATTTGGATAAGCGACTTTATGAGCGTTATAATTCCCCGTTGCACCACCAAACTTAGCGGCAAAAGGCACGTTGAATAATGAACGCATTTGTTCTTCAATTCTTTCTACAAAAACTAAGATTTCTTTCCCTAAACGAGTTGGAGAAGCTGGTTGACCGTGAGTTCTTGCTAACATTGGAATATCTTTCCATTCTACACTCAACTCTTTTAATTTTTGAACTAATGAAATTAAAGTTGGCAAATAACAATCTTCAAAAGCTTCTTTAGTTGAAAGTGGAATTGCAGTGTTGTTAATATCTTGAGAAGTCAACCCGAAATGGATAAACTCTTTGTATTGTGATAATCCTAAAGCTTCAAACTTTTTCAGTTTCTTTAATCCAAAGTGCATCTTCTGTGCTAAAATTTTTGTATAAATTGCGTAAAGCTACGTACTTTTTAACATCTACGCCTTCAAGTTGAGGCAAAGGCAATTCGCACAAAGCAATAAAATATTCGATTTCCACTAAAACTCTGTATTTAATAAGAGCTTCTTCAGAAAAATAAGGTGCTAATGATTTTGTTTTGTTCCTATAACGTCCGTCAATAGGAGAAATAGCGTTTAATTCTGTTAGGTTTTGCATTTTTTTTGTGTTGTGTTGTAAAGAAATGCAAAAATAGTGATTAGTGATTAGTTATCAGTTATTAGTTTAAAACTTTTTATAAGTATATTCATTATATTTTTAAAACTTAACAATTGGGACATTATCTACTATAATTTTGTTTTTATTCTATTTTACTTCTTGCATTTTTTTTACTTGCATTAACAAAATCTTTTTTGGAATTAATGGAATCATTAAAGTCATTATCTTTTGTGTAAAAGTAAGACCTGAAATAACATCTAATTTACCGTCTAACATTCCAATATATCCAGCTTTTGCAACATTTCTAGCACTAGCAGTTTTTTTAAACATTATAGTTTTATCCATACCTGATATTTTTCCAAATTGAGTTTCGGTTGCTCCAGGCATTAAATTAGTAACAGTGATATTTGTATTCTTTAATTCTTCTGCAATTGCGTTACTAAAAGAAGTCACAAAAGCTTTTGTTGCAAAATAAACAGCTTGTAAAGGCCCTGGCATTAAACTCGCAGTTGAAGAAACGTTAAGAATTTTTCCTTCATTATTTTTAATGAAATCTTGCAAAAAGTAATGTGTTAAGGAAGTCAAAGCACTTATATTTAAATTTATCATTGCAATGTCTTGTTCTAAATCTCTTTCATTAAATTTACCTATACCACCAAAACCTGCGTTATTAATTAAGTAATCTACCTTTAAACCTGCATTTTTTATTTCTTCATAAACTTCTCTTGTTGCATTTTTTTCAGTCAAATCTTTTGCAATTACAAATACATCTATTTTATATCTAACTTCGAGTTCTTTTTTTAATTCATTTAATTTGTTTTCACTTCTAGCAACCATTATCAAATTTCCTCTTTTTTCAGCATGTATTTTAGCAAATTCTTCACCAATTCCGCTGCTTGCTCCTGTAATTAATGCTGTTTTTTTCATTTTTTTTATGTATTTTTTTTGTGAAGTTTGTTTATTCATTTAAAACTTATTTCAATCTTCTAAATTCATCACGAACAATCTTCATGCCTTCGGTTGCTGAAAGCGGAATAACTTTTAAAGGATTATCTAAATCATAAATGGTTGCAGGTTTTGGATCTATATAATAAACCAAAACATCTTCATTCACATAATTAATTAAACCAGCAGCTGGATAAACTTGTAAGGATGTTCCAATAACCAATAAATAATCGGTTTCTTCAATGATTTCCATTGCTTTTTCCATTTCAGGTACTTCTTCACCAAACCAAACAATATGAGGTCGTAGTTGGATGTTATTAGAGTCTAAATCTCCTAAAACAATATCTTTATTCCAATCGATTATTGAATTTATATCTTTTTCGTTTCTTGCTTTTAATAATTCTCCGTGTAAATGAATCACTTTTGTGCTTCCTGCTCGTTCGTGTAAATCATCTACGTTTTGGGTTATTATAGTGACATCAAAATCTGTTTCTAATTCGGCTAAAATCTTGTGTGCTAAATTGGGCTGTACTTCAGCAAGTTGTTTTCTTCTTTTGTTGTAAAAGTCTAAGACTAATTCAGGATTGTTCATATATCCAACAGGAGAAGCTACTTCCATAATGTTGTGCCCTTCCCATAAACCGTCTGCATCTCTAAAGGTTTTGATGCCACTTTCGGCACTAACACCAGCTCCAGTAAGTACAACAATTTTTTTCATGTTCTGTGAATTTGGATATAAAGTTAAAAAAAAATCTCTCAGAATAATTAAGATTATAAGGAGAGATTGTAAACTAATCGTTTAAATGTTTTAAACTTTACCTAAAGTGTATAATTGTTCTAAATTTGGAGAAATACTCCCGCCAGCTGGTTCTAAAGTAATTCCGAATGCTTCTGCATCTTGAGCGTTATCAACCTTAAATAATTTAGAGTTGTCAGCAGTAAAGTTATCAAGAACTCCAATACTTGTTGGTGTTAATGGATTCAATTTTAGAGCCCAAACTTGATATACTTTTCCTTTAGGAGGTGATGGTAATCCAGCAACATCAACATAAACTTCTTTGGTTACTTTGTTATAATATGCTTTTGCATAAGATGCTGGAGCAACAGCTTGACCTGCAAGAGCAACAGCTTGATTATTGTTGTCTCTAACAATGGCTAAAACTGTTTCAGCTTCTTTTTTCTTCAATTCTAAATCAACAATTGATTCTTGCATTACTGATTTCTCAGCACCTAATTTATCAATTACTTGGTTAGATTCGTTTAGTTTATTGAATTGTAATCCAAATCCAACAACAAGTACTGCTGCAGCTGCCCATCCAATATAAGACGACCATCCTGATTTAGGTTTCATGTCAATTACTTTGCGTTTTTCTAAGATCTGATTTCTAATTTTCTCATAATTTGTTGCTGATAATCTTGGCGCAACACTTTGTGATAAATTAACAATAGCATCTTCTATAGCTACTACTTCTTGTCTTACGGCAGGATAATCAGCCATCATTTGTTGGACTTCATCATTTTCTGCTTCGGAAAGTTTTCCAAAAACATACAATTCTAAAATTCCTGATTCTATGTATTCTTTACTAGTCATGGAGCATTTTTCTTAATTCGTTCATACAATTTCTATTGTTCGTCTTCACTGTACCTAATGGCATTTCTAACTCATCTGATGCTTCTTGTTGGGTATACCCTTTAAAGAATAACAAATCAATTAGCTGAATACATTTTGGTTTAAGCTTCATGATAAACTCTTTTATACCAATTGCATCAATTCTGTTGGTAGTTTTTGAGCTATCTTCAAGTATATGTACGAAATTATCGGTAGATAAGTTTTTTTGACTGTTGTTAAAGTTTTTAGAACGTAATTTATCAATAGATGTATTTCTGGCAATATTCAGCATCCAAGTGTATAAACGTCCTTTTGATTCATTATATGAATCGATGTTTTTCCAAATTTTCACAAATACTTCTTGAAGCACATCTTCAGCTTCTTCTGTATTCCTAATAAGATTATAAATCACTCCAAATAGACTTTTAGAATAGTTGTCATATAATAGAGTAAAAGATTTATCATCTTTTTTTAATAATTCCTTTAGTAATTCTTCTTGTTCCATATTGGTAAAAGTAATAAAAAAATATAAAGTTTAATTTTTTTTCAATTATTTAAAACCAAAAAGCAAGTTCTATCGTAACTGTAGTTATAAATCTATTATTGAAATGTGTATCGCATACATTTAATAAGGATGAAATAAATTAATTAATAATTTAAAAACTAACAAAATGAAAAAATCGAAAATTTTATTAGGGTTAGCTTTAACAGGAGTTTTAGCTATTACTTTAATTGCAGCGGATCACATTGATGCTCCGGCAGTACAAGGTGGAAAATCAGATATTACTGACTTGTATGCTTTTCAAGGTTCAAATACAAACAATATGGTGTTTGTAGCCAACGTTCAAGGTTTATTAACTCCAACAGCAAGTGCTTCTGCTTCATTCGATGAGAATGTAATGGTTGAGTTTAATATTGACAACAATGGGGATAATGTTGAAGATTTAGTTATTCAAGCAATTCCAAGAAATGGAGTTATGTTTTTCTTTGGTCCTGTAGCACCAGGAACAGCGGGAACAACTAGTATGGTTAAAACAGAAAAACCTTTAGGAAGTATATCTATTACTCCATATGGAAGTGAACCAATTATTACTACAAATAATGGAGCGAAAATGTTTGCTGGTTTAAGAGATGATCCGTTCTTCTTTGACTTTGGTCAGTATTCTGCAATTATTGCTGGAACTGCAACTTCATTTAATAATCCTGGTTCAGATACATTTGCAGGTTCAAATGTAATGTCAATTGTAGTTGAGTTACCAAAATCTCTTTTAGGAGGTACAGGAACATTAAATACTTGGGTTGAAACTAAGAAAAAATAATTTTTACAAACACTTTAAATAATAACAATATGAAAACAATAAAAAATATAGTAGCTACGGCTTCAATTCTAACATCAATTTTATTTGTTGGATGTAGTGATGATGATAGTTTTACATCACAACCGATTGATTCGCAAACTGAAATTGATTTTAGTGGAACTTACACACAACAAGATCAAATGGGTAGACCAGCAATTAACACAGTATTTGTAAGTTCTGGTAACAAAGATGCTTTTAATACAACTACACCTTCTGCAATGGGTGCAAGTTTTCAATCAGCTTTTCAAACGAAACTTTTAGCTTTAAATGCAGGTTATACAACAAATTTATTAGGTTTAGATGCTCCAACTTTCACATCTGTTTTAGCAACTGACGTATTAAATGTTTCTACAACTGCTCCAACAACTTTTTATGATGGAACAAACGTTTTAACTGGAAGAGCTTTAGGAGATGATGTTATTGATGTGGAATTAATTTTAATCTTCGGTGGGCCAATGGCTGCTGATAATCCTGGATTAACTTCGGATAATGTAGGTTCAAATGACAAAGCGTTTTTAACGTCTTTTCCATACTTAGCATCTCCTTGGTAGAATAACCTTTTAAAAGAGCGTAGTTTTTAATTACGCTCTTTTATTTTTCAAACAAAAAACAAATTAAAAACCTACCTATAATGAAAACTAACAAAATAATAAAGCTGATTTTACTTTTAGTAATACCATTGGTGTTTTCTAATTGTACATCAAAAAAATCAAATCAAATTACTAATAAAGAAGATTATAAAGTTTATTTAGAAGTAAATGATAACAAAAAATTACAAGATATAAATAAGGAAATCGAATTTTGGCAGACGAAATTTGATGCTGCACCAAATCAGTCTTCTTATTTAATAACTTTAGCTTCTCAATATTCTCAATTATTCGAAATTAAAGGATCAATTGATGACTTATACAAAGCTGAAAAACTTTTATTAGAAGCAAATGAAAAATTTGTGGAACAAAACTCAGGAATACACAGAGCAATTGCTCGCAACTATATTTCTCAACACCGTTTTAAAGAAGCTTTATCACATTTAGAAAAAGCACAAGAATTAGGTGAAAATAGAATGGGAACCAATAAAATGCTTTTTGATGTTTATATGGAATTAGGAAGTTATGAGTCGGCTAAAGAAAAATTAACAGCTATTCAATTACCTAATGATTTTGATTATTTAATTCGTTTAGCGAAATGGAATGATCACAAAGGTGATTTAGACACAGCTATTTCTAGTATGGAAAAAGCATTAAAAATTGCTGAAAATGAAAATAATAAAGGGTTAAAAATTTGGGTTTATTCTAATATTGGAGATTTTTATGGTCATGCTGGTAGAATTGAAGATTCATACAAATATTACCTAAAAACATTAGAAGTAGACAATCACAATACGTATGCTTTAAAAGGAATAGCTTGGATATCTTTTTCTCACGAAAGAAATCCAGAACAAGCTTTAGAAATTATAAATAGTATTGAATCAAAACATTTAGTACCTGATTTATATTTATTGAAAGCTGAAATTGCAGAATTTCAAAATAATAAAGTTGAGGAAGCAAAAGCTATTAAAACTTATAATGAAATTCTAGCTTCACACGATTATGGTAACATGTATAATAAATACAATGTTTTACTTATGGCTGAAAATCCATTACAAGTTGATGCAGCCTTAAAAATTGCTCAAAAAGAAATCGAAAACAGACCAACACCCGAATCTTATGATTTATTGGCTTGGAGTTATTTCAAAATTGGAGAAAAAGAAAAAGCTTTGGAGATTATTGAGAAACATACAATAGGAAAATCTTTTGAACCTAATATTGTTTATCATAACGCAGAAATTCTAAAAGCAAATAATAAAACAGCTGAAATTGCTCCCATGAAAAAGGAATTATTAGCTAGTGTTTATGAATTAGGTCCAAATTTAGAAAACAAGATAAAAAATCTTTAAAAACATTCCTCATGAAATTTTATATAACAGTATTGCTGTTGTGTTGTTACTCTATGGTTTCAGCACAAATAGCGAAAGGAAAAATTATGGATAGTGATGAGAGTGTTTTAAGTGAAGCGTACATTATTAATCTTAATTCAGATTCACATTCACATACTAATGAATTAGGCGAGTTTAGTATAGATAAAACCCAAAATGGAGATGTTTTACGAATGAGTAAATTAGGATATAAAACTAGTATTATTATTGTGGAAGATGTTGAAACTTCATTACAAATTATGCTTGAAGATGATATCATTAAATTAAATGAAGTAGTATTAAGTCCTGGAATTAACACAACAAATAACATCACAAAAATTGATTTAATGACAAATCCAGTAAACTCTTCTCAAGAAATTCTTAGAAAAGTTCCAGGTTTATTTATTGGACAACATGCTGGTGGTGGAAAAGCAGAACAAATATTTTTAAGAGGTTTTGATGTAGATCACGGAACAGATGTTGCTTTAAGTGTTGATGGAATGCCAATTAATATGGTTTCTCACGCTCACGGACAAGGTTATTCAGATTTACATTTCATAATTCCAGAAACAGTAAATAAAATTGATTTTGGAAAAGGGCCTTATAAAGCTAATCAAGGAAATTTTGCTACGGCTGGATTTGTGAGTTTTCAAACCAAAGACAAATTAGACAATAGTTCTATTACATTAGAAGCTGGACAATTTAATACAACGCGTATGGTTGGACTTTTTAACCTTTTAGAAAACAACAAAAAGCAAAATGCTTACATTGCAACTGAATATATATTGACAGACGGACCTTTTGATTCACCTCAAAACTTCAATAGATTTAATCTTTTTGGAAAGTATAATGTGCAATTAGATAATTCATCAACTTTAACTTTACAAGCATCAAGATTTTCAAGTCGTTGGGATGCTTCTGGACAAATTCCAAATCGTTTGGTTGAAAATGGAACTATTTCTAGATTTGGAGCTGTTGACGATACTGAAGGTGGTTTCACAAGTAGAACAAACTTTATTTTATCACATCAAAAATCTATTGACGAAAATACATTTGTAAAAACTAATGTCTTTTATTCAAAATATGATTTTACGCTTTTTTCAAATTTTACATTTTTCTTAGTTGATCCCATAAACGGTGATCAAATCAAGCAAAAAGAAAGTCGTAATTTATATGGAGCAAATACAGAATTCAATAAAAAAATATTTTTAGACAATAGTGTTGTTTCCCTTCAGAGTGGAATTGGATTTAGAGCTGATGAAATTGATGGAATAGAATTATCACGTACTTTGAACAGACAAGAAGTTCTTGAAAACATTCAATTAGGTGATATTGATGAATCAAATATGTATGGTTATTTTAATTCAGAATTTAAGTTGAATAAATTTAAAATTGCTCCAGCCGTTAGATTAGATTATTTTAAATTTAATTACCAAAATGCTTTAGAACCATTATTTAAAACGTTGTCAACAACAGCGGTTAAATTTTCACCTAAGTTAAATTTAAGCTATTCTCAAAGTAATAATGTGGAATATTTTATTAAAACTGGTTTTGGATTTCATTCAAACGATTCACGTGTAGCGTTACAACAAGATAAAGAAGTTGTGCCAGGTGTTTTTGGAGTTGATGTAGGAAATGTTTGGAAACCAACCAATAATCTGATTATCAATACAGCTTTGTGGACTTTATATTCGCAACAAGAATTTGTCTATGTTGGTGATGCAGGAGTAGTGGAAGCTTCAGGAAAATCAAGACGTTATGGTGTGGATTTAGGTTTTAGATATCAATTAAGTGATTATATTTTTGCAGATTTTGATGGAAATTATGCTTTTGCTAAAACAGGAGAAGCTTATGAAGAATATATTCCTTTAGCTCCAAAATTTTCATCAACAGGTGGAATTACTCTAAAAGATTACAAAGGATTTTCTGCAGGAATGAAATATAGATATTTAGGTGATAGAGCAGCAAATGAAGATAATTCAATAATTGCAAAAGGGTATTTTGTTTCTGATATTAATGTGAATTACAAAATTAATAATTTCAATATAGGATTAACTATAGAAAATATTTTCAATACAAAATGGAATGAAACACAATTTTTAACCGAATCAAGATTAAAAAATGAATCACAATCAGTAGAGGAGATCCATTTTACTCCTGGAACACCATTTTTTGCAAAAATAAAAATAGGCTATAATTTTTAATAATCGGTAGGTTGATTATTAGTTTTTATTTTGTTGGCGTCAGTCTAAGTAATGATTATCATCTTAGGCTGACGTTTTTTTTTGTAATAAATCCTAATTCTCTATCTTTGGCGAAATGGAAAATTTAGACTTACTTACTTACCTAGAAGGCTTTCTTACAGAAAATAGAAAACAACGTTTTTTAGACGTTTTATCCAATCGTACAAAACATTTTACAATAGCTGTAGAAGATGTATTTCAAATGCATAATACAAGTGCTGTAATGCGCAGTTGTGAAGTTTTTGGTATTCAAGAATTAAATGTTGTAGAGCAAAGATTTGGAAAAGCTATTGACAAGCAAATTGCAATGGGTGCTCAAAAATGGGTTGATATTTTTGAACACTCTTCCAGTCAAGCTTGTATTGATAATTTGCGAAAAAAAGGCTATCAAATAATTGCTACAACGCCTCATAATGAATCCTGTACAATCGAAAATTTTGATATATCAAAACCTTCTGCCTTATTTTTTGGAACTGAAATAGATGGTTTGTCTGATGAGGTAATGCAACAAGCTGATGGTTATTTGAAAATTCCTATGGTTGGGTTTACTGAAAGTTTAAATATTTCTGTTTCAGCAGCTATTATAATTCAAGACATTACAAATAGATTGCGTAATTCAGATATAAATTGGCATTTGTCAGAAGAAGAAATTCTTGAAAAACGTATAGATTGGGCTAGGAAAACAATTAAAGATATTAAAAATGTAGAAGGCAGATTTTATGAAAATCTATAAACGTTTTAACATTTTATACTCTTCATAACAACCACTTATTGCATCTAGAATTTGTAAATCGTTTGCCGATTTTATAAAGTCTTGCGAATAATTACATTTTTCTAATATAATAGGGATATCATCTTTATCGATTTCTAACAAAGAAGCTAATGTTTCTCTATCATATTTAGTAGCTAAAAGCTTTCTAATGTCTTCATTAGCTTTCATTTGTTTTAGCTTTTTCATTTCTTTCGTTTTTTTACTAAACGTATTATATAAAAAATCTGCAGGATTTAACACCGAACGAACAACTCTTCCTAAAGCATTAGGAGAACGATCGCCTACTTCATAAGCTGCAAGTAAACCAGCAATATTTGCTCTATAGTTTTCGTTAACAGGAATGATTTTAGTATCAACTTCAAGATAACCAGTAAGATTATATTGCGAAAGTTTAATTTCGTCTAAAACATAAATTTTTTCGGTAAGTTTAATTTTTGTAGTGCTGTTTTTAATCCAGTCGTTTGTGATTACAGTTTTTACAGTTTCAAAACCTAAATAAGTAAAAATTATAGTATCATTTACAACACCTTCAATTTCAAATTGACCGCTTCCATTTGTAACAGTACCTTTTACTTGAGTTGTGTTTATAACATGCACGTTATTCATTGGAAGTAACGTTTCAATACTTACAACTGTACCTTTAACTTTTTCAACAAGCACGATTGAATCTTTTTTGGTTTGAGAAAAACCAAAAGAGGTAACAAAAAAGCATAAAAAAACTACAAAATATCTCATATTTTAAATATTGATTCAAAAATACGAATCAATTAGAGATATTTTGCAGTTTTATAAGAATATTAACTATTTATTCGCTTCTTCTTGAGCGTTTAGCTTTTTCAAAAAATCCTTTTGATTCTCCTTCTGAACTTTTTCTTTCTCTTTTTGGAGCATCTGATGAAGATGAACTTCTTCTTCTTTCACCACTTCCAGAACCTGAATCTCTTTTAGTGAAATTTCTGCTTCCACCATCACGATTTCCACCGTCACGACTTCCTCTAAATCCACCACCTGAACTTCTTCCGCCACCAGAGCTTCTACCACCACCACTTCTTCCGTTGTGATCTCTTCTTCCGCCACCGTCATTTTTAGAAATTTCAACGTTGATTCTTCTACCGTTCATGTCAAAACCATTGATTACTGACATAACTTTTTCCATGTGTTCTGCGTCTGTGTTAAAGAAAGAGAATCCTTCTTTTACATCTACTTTGAAAACATCATCACGACCTAAGTCAAGGGTTTCTTTTAAGAAATCTTTTAACTGCATCCAGTCGAAATCATCTCTAGATCCAATGTTGATAAAATACCTAACATCATCACCAGCTTTAAATTCTCTTGGTTCAGAACTTCTTTCACTTCTTTCACCAGAACCTGATAAATCACGTTTCTTTTTGTAATATTCTAAAAATCTGTTGAATTCTACAGAAACTATTTTTTTAATTAATTCTTCTTTATCTAATCCAGATAAAACATCATTAATAGCAGGTAAATAGTTGTCAATTTCGTGATCAACTTCTGTGTCGTTAATTTTATTAGCTAAATGCAATAATTGTATTTCGCATATTTCAATTCCAGAAGGAATAGTTTTTTCTTCAAATTTTTGTTGAATGATTCTTTCAATAGAAGAAATTTTACGTAACTCACTTTTCGTAATAATTACAATTGAAGTTCCTGTTTTACCAGCACGACCAGTTCTACCAGAACGGTGATTGTACGTTTCAATTTCATCAGGTAATTGATAATTTACTACGTGAGTAATATCATCAACATCAATTCCACGAGCAGCAACATCAGTAGCTACAAGCATTTGAATTTGTCTACCTCTAAAAGATTTCATTACACCATCACGTTGTGCTTGAGATAAATCTCCATGCAAAGCTGCAGCGTTATAACCATCTTCAATTAACTTTTCAGCAACTGATTGTGTATCACGTTTTGTACGACAGAAAACCACAGAAAATATATCTGGATTTGAATCGGCTAAACGTTTTAATGCTTCATATCTATCACGAGCATTTACTAAGTAAAATTCGTGAGAAACTGTTTTTGACCCTGAGTTTTTATGACCAACAGTAACTTCTGCTGGTTCTTTCATAAACTTTTTAGCAATACGTGCTACTTCAGCAGGCATTGTTGCAGAGAATAACCATGTGTTTTTATCTTCTGGAGTATCTGATAATATAGCAACTATATCTTCATAGAATCCCATGTTTAACATTTCATCAGCTTCATCCAAAACACAAATGTTTATGTTTTTAATGTTTACCAATCCACGATTAATCATGTCTTGCATTCTACCTGGAGTTGCTACAATTACATGTGCTCCTCTCTTAATTTCTCTTGCTTGTTCTGTAATGCTTGCACCACCATAAATTGCTACGGTGTTTAAACCTTTAATGTATTTCGCATAGTTCTTCATTTCGTTTGTTATTTGCAAACAAAGCTCACGAGTTGGCGATAAGATTAACACTTGAGTGTTTCTATCTTCTACATTAATTTTTTGGATTGCTGGAAAACCAAATGCTGCTGTTTTCCCTGTACCTGTTTGTGCTAAAGCAACTAAATCTGTGTTTTTTTCTAATAAAACCGGAATCGCTTTTTCTTGCACTTCTGACGGATTTTCAAATCCTAGATCCTTAATCGCCAGCAGTAACGATTCATTCAGACCTAATTGTTCAAATTTATTCATAAAGTATTTTAAATTGGGTGCAAAGGTATTGATTATAAGTGGGATATACTAATTATTTGTAAAATGTTCAAATTCAGCTCTTTTATACTCAAAATTTACTAAAATTGATTCTTCATGAATATAAATATTATCTACTTTTGTCAGGTTTTAATTAAATATATTTTAAAATGTTTCAAATTTTAGATGTAATAGGGGTTTTTGTTTTTACTATTTCTGGAGTTTTATCTGGATTGAATAAAAAACTTGATGCATTTGGTGTTTTTATAATAGCCTTTGTAACAGCACTTGGTGGAGGTACTTTGCGTGATATCCTAATAGGAAAAACTCCAGTAGGTTGGATGGAAGACTTGACCTATTTATATATAATTGTATTAGCTTATTTTATTACTATATTTTTTAAAAGACATTTAGAAAAATTGCGAATTTCTTTGTTTTTGTTTGATTCAATAGGATTGGGTGTTTTTACTATAATTGGGATAGAAAAAGGAATTGAATTTGGATTGCATCCAATAATATGTATTGCTCTTGGAACAATAACAGCAAGTTTTGGTGGGGTTATTAGAGATATTCTATGTAATGAAATTCCGGTTATATTTAGAAAAGAAATTTATGCAACGGTATGTATTTTTGGTGGAATTATGTTTTTTGTGTTGCAAAAAATTAATTTAAATCATGATATTTTGTACTTGATAACATCATTGTTTATGATTTCTTTTCGACTTTTAGCTGTAAAGTATAAATGGTATTTACCTTCATTATATAAAAAAGGTTAAAATTTAGATAGAAAATTTATAAGTTGTTTAACTGCAATTCCTCTGTGACTTATGATTGCTTTTTCATCAATAGATAATTGAGCAAAAGTACGAGTATCATTTTCTGCAACAAAAATAGGATCATATCCAAATCCTTGCGTTCCAATTTTTTCTTTAATAATGTTTCCTTTTGCGATTCCAGTAAAAAGATGTTGTTCTTTGTTAAGATTTAGAGCAATTACGGTTTTAAATTGGGCTTTTCTATTAGAGTGCTTTTCTAAACTAAAAAGTAATTTATCCATATTGTCATCTGTGTTTTTTTGGTCTCCAGCGTATCTTGCAGAATAAACTCCAGGTTCACCGTTTAAAGCATCAACTTCTAAACCAGTATCATCTGCAAAGCAATTGTAGCCGTATTTTTCAGTTACATAATTAGCTTTTAAAATGGCATTTCCTTCAATAGTGTTTGAAGTTTCTGGGATTTCTTCAGTGCAACCAATATCTTCTAAACTTAAAAGAGTAATCGATTCAGGAAGCATTTGTTGAATTTCTTTGATTTTATTTTTGTTGTTGGAAGCGAAAACTAGTTGCATTTCTTTAAGATTTTCGGGTTTTCAGATTTTTTGAAACAGAACTTGCCTAAAAGTACAAAAGCCGATCTGGAGCGATCGACTTTTATGATGAACGTGTAACCACATTGCTGTGTCGTTCGAGTGCAAATATACGTTCATATTTAATATAAATCTAATTTTTTATTCTTTTTTTCGAGTTAGTGATAGAAACGGCATCCTTTTGTGATTTATTTTTTGACACAAAAAAACAAATTGCAAAAGATATAGTGGATAGCACGTTGCAAAACAAAGAGTTAGTGTTTTTAAATAGGTTTTGGTGTTTTGCAAACTCCCAAAAATAAATTAGTATAAACTTTTTTTTATTTGTACTTTTGCCGAGTTTTTAAAACTATATTTATAAGATATTATGGTAAAAGATTTATTTGCAAGAATACAAGATAATAAAGGTCCATTAGGAAAATGGGCATCGCAAGCTGAAGGTTATTTCGTATTTCCTAAATTGGAAGGAGAAATAGGTCCTAGAATGACATTTAAAGGGAAAGAAATTCTAAACTGGTCTATCAACGATTATTTAGGTTTAGCAAATCATCCTGAAGTTAGAAAAGCTGATGCTGATGCGGCTTTACAATATGGTGCTGCCTATCCAATGGGAGCTCGTATGATGAGTGGTCATACTTCTATGCACGAACAATTAGAAAACGAATTAGCTGCTTTTGTACAAAAAGAATCAGCTTATTTGTTGAATTTTGGTTACCAAGGAATTATGTCATGTATTGACGCTTTAGTTACTAAAAATGATATTATCGTTTATGATGTAGACGCTCATGCCTGTATTATTGATGGAGTACGTTTACATATGGGAAAACGTTTTACTTACAAGCACAATGACTTGGAAAGTATGGAAAAAAACTTACAACGTGCTACTAAAATGGCTACTGAAACAGGTGGAGGAATTTTATTCATCACAGAAGGTGTTTTTGGAATGCGAGGACAACAAGGTAAGTTGAAAGAAATTATAGCCATGAAGGAAAAATATAATTTCCGTTTATTGGTTGATGATGCTCATGGTTTTGGTACATTAGGTGAAACTGGTGCTGGAGCAGGTGAGGAACAAGGCTGTCAAGACGGAATTGATGTGTATTTCTCAACATTTGCTAAGTCTATGGCAAGTATTGGAGCTTTTTTAGCTGCTGATAAAGATATTATTGATTATTTAAAATACAATTTACGTTCTCAAATGTTTGCAAAATCA
>NZ_CAXBFR010000050.1:0-18353 GCF_963975005.1 uncultured Flavobacterium sp. | reverse complement strand
TTCACAAATTATAATTTTAAAGAAACTTTTGAACCTAAAACTTTTGGCAGAGAAATTGTTTCCTTTGCAGAAAATGCCAATAAAAAAGAAGATTCCTATTGGACAACTAACAGACAAGTTCCATTATCTGAAGAAGAATCTACAAGTTATGTTAGAAAAGATAGTGTTTCGACTGTAAGAAATTCTCAAAAATATTTGGATTCAATTGATGCAATAGGAAACAAATTTAAAAATCAAGATGTAGTAACTGGTTATACTTATAAAAACAGCTTCAAAAAAAGTCGCTTTTCTTATGATGGTGTTTTGGATATTGGTTCAATAAGCTACAACACCGTTCAAGGATACAACATGAACAGTGGATTTTCATACACTAAATATAATGAAGAGAATGGAAAGTACACTTCTATAAGTTCAACCTTTAATTACGGATTAGCAGAAGACAGACTAAGGGTAGAAGGACGAATATATCATCGATTTAATGCACAAAATTATGCAAACATTTCTGTTGCTGGAGGAAGTAGTATAAATCAATTCAATGCCGCTGAACCTATAAGTAAACTAGTGAATTCCGTTAGTACTTTATTCTTTACCAATAATTTTATGAAATTATACAATAAAGAATTTGCTGAAGCTATTTATGGACAAGAAACTATAAATGGCTTATATATCTCTGGAAAAATTGGCTATGAAAACAGAAGGCCTTTATTCAATAATACAGTCAAGAAACTATTTAAGTCTGACGATATATATAGTTCCAATGATCCTTTGCAACCTGAAAACTTTACTTCTACTCCATTTGAAGCTCATCATTTATATAAAGCAAGTGTTGGAGCTAGAATTCGTTTCGGACAAAAATATATTACTAGACCCGACAGAAAAATTACGGTTTCAAATGATGACTATCCAGTACTTTATTTGGGTTACCAAAAGGCATTTGCTGGAAGCGATAACAAATACAATTATGACTTATTAAACGCTACATTAGATTTTGATAAAAAATTAGGCAATAAAGGAGATTTTAGCATTCGAATGAAAGCTGGAAAATTCTTTAATGCTAATAATATTTCATTTATTGATTATAAACATTTTAATGGAAATCAAACCCATGTTGTTTTAGATGGAAGTTACATGAACTCTTTTGGCCTTTTACCTTATTACAGTAATTCTACAAATGATGCTTATCTTGAAACACATATTGATCATAATTTCAAAGGATATATTATGAATAAAATTCCATTATTAAATAAATTACAATGGAATTTAATTGGAGGATTTCATCAAATAAATGTTCCTAATGTAAAACCTTATCAAGAGTTTTCTGCTGGTTTTGACAATATTGGAATCGGAAAATTTCGTGTCTTTAGAATCAGTTATGTAAGAGCTTATCAAAATGGTTATCAAGGAGATGGTATTGTTTTTGGCATTAAGATGTAAGAAATTAAAACCATAACGCAAGTGAAGTTCTTTTTTATCGTCTAACCTATGCATAAAACAATATTATGAAATATATTATATTACTCTTTATAGTTTTTAAAAGTTTACTTGGATTTAGTCAACCACCTGGTGGTGGTGGTGGAAGACCTTCTGGTGGTGGAAAACAACAAAACCAAAAATCTATTAAAGACGAGAGTAAAGAAAATAAAATAGTTGAAGAGACAAACATTAGAGACTTTGCAGGATTAAACTATCTTGATTCTAAGGTTGTTCTTAAAGAACTAAAAATCAAAACTGAAGAAGAAAAAAAGACTATTGAAACGTTTTTTACTGCTTACAATTACCGGTTAAAAGAAATTGAAAAAGAAGATCTTTTATTGCTAGAAACTACTGAACTAGAAACACACTTTAAAGAAAAAAAAGCCCTTGAGGATAAAGACTTTAAAGGAATGATGGAGGCAAAAAAAAGTGCCTCTATCGCTTTAGAACCAGTTAACAACAAAACTTTAGAAGCCAAAAAAAATTTGAACTCAGAATTGGAAGCTAAGCTTTCTGAAAAATCATTCAAAAAATGGATTAAGTATTTTGAAAAGAATTATAAAAAAGAAGTTCCTCCAGAACACAAAGATGGTGAGTCTAATGATAATGAGGACAACAGACCTCCAAGAAGATAATACTTTTTTATAACACTCAAAAAACTCCAAATCACATTTACTATAATTTGGAGTTTTTATTTTACAAACACATCATATCCAAAACGAAGTAAGGCAATTCCAACTACAATTAAAAAGAAAACACGAATAAAACCATTTCCTTTTGATATTGCTAATCTTGCGCCAATCCAAGAACCAGTTGCATTACAGATAGCCATAGGAATTGCAACAGACCAAAGTATTTTTCCCTTCATGACAAACAAAGTTATAGACCCTATATTTGTGGCCAAATTGACCAATTTTGCATAGATATTAGCTTGTAAAAAATCAAAACCTAAAATTGCAATAAAAGCCATAATTAATAAACTCCCAGTTCCTGGTCCAATAAATCCATCATAAAAACCAAGAAAAACACAAATTACAATTGCATAAATGTAAATTTGTTTTTGCGATAATTTATCTACTTGAAATTGTCCGAAATCTTTTTTAAAATAAGTATAAAGAAGTAATAAAACTAAAATCACAAACAATAAAGGTTTCATAAAATCGTTTTGCATCACATTTAACAAACTCGAACCTATATAAGCAAACACGAATGACACAACTGCCATCAATCCGAACAGCTTCCAATTAACGGTTGCTTTTTTTAAGTATTGATATGTAGCAATACTAGTTCCACTAAATCCTGGGATTTTTAAAGTTCCAATAATTGTAGCTACACTTTGAGTTGGCATTAATATTAAAGCTGCTGGCGTTTGGATTAATCCACCTCCACCAACAATAGCATCAATAAATCCAGCTACAAATGAAGCAATGCAAAGTAAAATTATGATGTATGTTTCCATTTTAAGTGTTCAGTGGTCAGTTTTTAGTGTTCAGCAATCTAGATTTCTTTCAAATCAATTATTAACAACATACTCATCTTTCCAATCTTGATAAATTATTCCTGAAAATTTACCGTTTTTTTGAACCCAAATTCTGATTTCTTTTAGAGGAATGTTTTTTTCGAAATTAGCTTTATATCGATAAATTAAACTATTATTTGTATAAGTATCATCAATAATTTCAATAAGCTCCATATCGATAAATTTTCCATGAACTGAATCAAAATAATCGCAAGATTTTTGCATTTGCTCTAATGATAATTTTGCTAATCCTTTCGTAACTTCTTTTTCACTCAATTGAATAAATTCTCTCGTAACACAAGACTTTAAAATTTTCTCTCCAAAATCATAAACTCTTTGTTTTTCTGTTATAGAAATTGAGTCGCTTGATAATTTTGGATAAGTTGTTTTACATGAAATAAACCACAAACTTAATATAAGAAGATAAAAAAATCTCATGAAAAAATTATTAAAATTTACGTAAATTAACGCCAATTACTACCATCAAATAATTAACATCAAGGAATATATTCATCTTTCCATTCTCTGTAACCAATTCCTGCAAACTTTCCATTTGTCTGAACAAAAATTCTAATTTCATTTAAGAATTCATTTCTTTCATAGTTTGCTTTATATCTATAAACAAGATAATTATTAGTAAAAGTATTATCAATAATTTCAATTAATTTCATATCAATAAACTTACCGTTTCTTTTATCTAGAATATCACAAAAATTTTGCATTTCTTCAAGTGATAATCCAGACACATATTGAGTTACTTCCTTTGTACTTAATTGAACAAATTCTCGTGTAATACAAGTTTCTGCATTTCTTTTTCCAAAATCATAAACTCTTCGTTTTTCATTTTCAGAAACAGCATCTAAAGATAATTTTGGATAAGTTGTTTTACAAGAAGTTAGCAAAGCAACAAACATCAATAAAAATAAATTTTTCATTAAAAAAGATATGGAATTAAAAATAAATTCAACTGCCAACTAAAAACTGAATACTGCTAACTATTTCTAGCTTACTCTTACAATCTTTGCTCCAATAGCTCTTAAACGACCATCTATATTTTCGTAACCTCTATCAATTTGTTCAATGTTTTGAATAGTTGAAGTTCCTTTTGCAGAAAGTGCTGCAATTAATAAAGAAATTCCAGCTCTAATATCTGGTGAAGACATGGTTGTAGCTTTTAATTGTGATTGAAAATTGTGTCCCATAACTACAGCTCTGTGTGGATCACAAAGAATAATTTTAGAACCCATATCGATTAATTTATCCACGAAGAATAATCTACTTTCAAACATTTTTTGGTGAATTAAGACTTCTCCTTTAGCTTGTGTCGCAACAACTAAAACAATACTCAATAAATCTGGAGTAAATCCAGGCCATGGAGCATCAGAAACCGTTAAGATTGAACCATCAATATCGGTTTTTATTTGGTAACCATCTTTGTGTTCTGGAATAAAAATATCATCGCCTCTTTTCTCAAGAGTGATTCCCAATTTTCTAAAAACATTCGGAATTTGACCTAAATTGTCCCAACTTACATCTTTAATAGTAATTTCACTTCTTGTCATAGCAGCAAGGCCAATCCAAGAACCAATTTCAACCATATCAGGTAAAATTCTATGTTCACAACCCCCAAGCGTTTCAACTCCTTCAATTACTAATAAGTTAGAACCAACACCTTTAATGTTTGCACCCATCGAGTTTAACATTTTACACAACTGTTGCAAATAAGGTTCACAAGCAGCATTGTAGATTGTAGTTGTTCCTTCAGCTAAAACAGCAGCCATAACAATATTTGCTGTTCCAGTTACAGAAGCTTCATCTAATAACATATAAGCTCCTTTTAACCTACCTTCATTCTCAACACCATAAAAGTGATCTTCTCTTTCGTATCTAAATTTTGCACCCAAATTAATAAATCCTTCAAAGTGCGTATCTAATCTTCTTCTTCCAATTTTATCACCACCAGGTTTTGGAATATATCCACAACCAAAACGCGCCAATAATGGACCAACAATCATTATAGATCCTCTTAAACTTCCACCTTCTTTCTTGAAAGCTTCTGTTTTTAAATAGTCAACATTAACTTCATCAGCTTGAAAAGTATAATCGCCAGGACCATTTTTTTTAATCTTTACTCCTAAATTTTCTAAAAGAGTAATTAATTTATTGACATCAATAATATCAGGAACATTTGTAATTCTAACTTTTTCTGACGTTAATAATGCTGGACACAAAACTTGTAAAGCTTCGTTCTTTGCACCTTGAGGAGTAATTTCTCCTTTTAATTTTATTCCACCTTCAATTTGAAATGTTCCCATAAAATTATGCTTTTCTATTTTTTAATTTATTGCTAGAATTCTTTTTTACAATTTTACTCTTATTTGTAGCTGATGTTTTACCATTTGAACCAAATTGAGTCTTATTAGATTGTTTTTTATTTACTTTAATTAAATCATATGAAGTAGAAAGTTCCTCTTCAGATTTAAGTAAATCAATTTTTCCGTCAGAAAGCTCAAATAAATGTTGAAAAACTACTACATCTTCAACAGTATCCTTATTCCAACTTAAAAAACTTTTTTTCATGTGATTAGCAATCACAATTATTAATGCGTTTTTCAATTCACCATCTTCCCATTTATTAGCTACATCAATCATATACTTTATGTTATTACCATAAAAACGGTATTTAGGGTAATTTTGAGGATAAGCTAAACGTTCTGGTTTTTGATTCAATTCTTCTCTTGAAGGAATTGGATAAGGAGAATCAACTTCTAATTTAAAATCAGCCATTATAAATAGTTGATCCCAAAGTTTATGTTGAAAATCAGGCACATCGCGCAAATGAGGGTTTAAAGTTCCCATTACGTCAATTATGTATTTTGCTGCTTTATTTCGTTCTACTTTATCTTCAATTGCAGTTGCTAAATCAATTAATTTTTGCAAATGCCTTCCATATTCTGGAATAATTAAATGCGAACGTTCTGCATTATATTCAAGATTAAAAACAGCATCTTGTGTATCGTATTTCATAGGTATTTTTATAAAGAAATTATGCCTTCAATAGTTGAAAATTCTTGGTATTTATCAACAACAGCTTGAGCACTTTTCATTGTTACATTTACAGAAATACTAGTGTATTTTCCGTTTTTGGATGCATTCGTATTGATTACTGCTCCCATATTATCAAAAGAATTTTCAATAATCGCAGTTTTGTGATTATCTGAAGGAATTATAAATTTAAATAAATATTCTGAAGGCCAAACAGTTGAGTTAGCTAGCTCTTCCTTTAATCGTATGTAAAATTCCTCTGTTTTCTTGTCCATTTCAATAATTCTTTTGAATAGCAAATATACTTTTTTATGTTCAGACTTAAAAGCAAGTAACTTATAATTTTAAAAGCAGTGAAGATTTTTAAAAAAAACTTATTTTTGCCACAAGAAAATCACCAAATGAATAAAGAAATAGTCGTTTTAATTGGAGGACCAAGTTCAGGAAAAACTACATTAATTGAAAAATTAAAAGAAAATGGACACGTTTGTTATCCCGAAGTTTCGAGAGAAGTCATAAAAGAAGCTCAAGAAAAAGGTATTGAACAATTATTTTTAGAACAACCTTTACTTTTTAGTGAACTGTTATTAGAAGGCAGAAAAAAACAATTTAACTTAGCAAAGCAAGAAGAAGTCAATATTGTATTTCTCGACAGAGGAATTCCTGATGTTTTAGCTTATATGCATTATATTGGTGATAGTTATCCTGCTTTTTTTGACGAAGCTTGCAAAGAACATATTTATACTAAAATATTTATTTTACCCACTTGGAAAGAAATTTATGTAAGTGATGATGAGCGATATGAAAGTTACGAACAAGCTCTATTAATTCAAAAAAATTTAGTGGAAACTTATCAAAACTATGGCTATGAATTGATTGAAGTTCCGAAAGACACTGTTGAAAACAGAATGCATTTTTTACTTCAAAATTTAAATCTTTAAATAAAATTAGTAATTTTATACAGTTTTATACCAAACGCTAAATGGCTGAAGCTTTACAAATTCTTCAAAAACACTGGAAACACGATAACTTTAGAGATCCTCAAGAGCAAATCATTAATGCTATTTTAGATGGAAATGATGCTTTTGCCTTATTACCAACTGGTGGTGGAAAATCGGTTTGTTTTCAAGTACCTGGAATGCTTTTAGACGGAATTTGCTTAGTAATTTCTCCACTAATTGCCTTGATGAAAGATCAGGTTGAAAATCTTCAAAAAAAAGACATCAAAGCTATTGCTTTAGTCGGAGGAACATCACAAAATGACATCATTGATATTTTAGATAATTGTCAATTCGGAAACTATAAGTTCTTATATCTTTCTCCAGAAAGACTTCAACATGACTGGATTGTTGATCGGTTAAAACAATTAAAAATTTCATTAATTGCAATTGACGAAGCGCATTGTGTGAGTCAATGGGGTCATGATTTTCGTCCAGCTTATTTAAAAATTTCAAAATTAAAAGAAGTTTTTCCAAAGACACCGTTTTTGGCATTAACAGCTTCTGCAACAGCAAAAGTTCAGGTCGATATTATTGAAAATTTGACTTTAGAAAATCCCAAAATATTTACAAAATCCTTTGAACGAAAAAATTTAGCTTATCATGTTATAAAAACAGAAGATAAACTTACTAAAATCAAGCAAATTGTTAGCAAAAATAAAGAATCTTCAATTATTTATGCCAGCAATCGAAAAGCTTGTTTAGAAATTTCTGGTCAATTGAATCGTTTAGGATTTTCAACAACTTTTTATCACGGAGGTTTATCCTATAAAGAGAAAGAAAAAAATCGCTTGTTATGGATGGAAAACAAAGTCCAAGTGATAGTAGCAACAAATGCCTTTGGAATGGGAATTGACAAACCTGATGTAAAAACAGTTATTCACATTCATTTGCCTCAAAATTTAGAAAATTATTATCAAGAAGTAGGTCGCGCTGGTCGAAATGGAGAAAAAGCATTTGGTGTTCTTTTGACAAATTCAAATGATATAAAATCTGCTAAATCACAATTCCTTTCGGTATTACCAGATAAAGACTTTTTAAAAAAGGTCTATATCAAACTAAACAATTATTTTCAAATTGCTTATGGCGAAGGGTATAATGAAAATTTTTCTTTTAACCTGAATCATTTTTGTTCCCATTATCAATTTCCAGTATTAAAAACATACAATAGCATTCAGTTTTTGGATAGACAAGGAATTCTTACGTTACAAAACTTATTTTCAGAAAAAATTGATTTGCAATTCATTATTTCCAGCAAAGAAATTATTCGCTATATGAGCCTAAACAGTAATGATGAAGAAATAATTTCAACTATTTTAAGAACTTACACCGGAATTTTTGAAATGGAAACTTCCATAAATCCAATTTTAATTGCTAAAAAATCAAATTCTACTGAAAAAAAAGTGCTTGATGCTATCCATAAATTACATCAAAGCAATGCTGTTAATTTGAAAATTCACAACAATGATAGCAACATCACTTTTAATGAAGCACGTGAAGATGAACTCACCATTAATAGAGTCGTTAAATTTTTAGAAACTCAAAACCAACAAAAAGAAGAAAAGTTTAAAAAAATGATTGAATTTATTGAAGATACTTCAATTTGCAAAAACAAACTCCTTCTCACCTATTTTAATCAAGAAACTAATGAAGATTGTGGAATTTGCTCAACTTGTCTTTCAAAAAATAAAAAATCTCCAGTAGAATTATCAGTTCAAATTATGGAAACACTTCAGGCAAATCCAACATCTTCAAAGGAACTGGAAAATAAACTTTCAATAACAAGCGAAGAAACTATCTTTGCATTACAGCAATTATTAGAGAAAAATAAGATTGCAATTAATTTACAAAACAAATATTATCTTATATAATGAAGAAATTAAAAATCGTATTTATGGGAACTCCAGACTTTGCAGTCGGAATTCTTGATACCATTTATAAAAATGACTATGAAATTGTTGGAGTAATCACTGTTGAAGATAAGCCATCTGGTCGTGGACAAAAAGTAAGCACTAGCGCTGTTAAAGAATATGCTTTAGCCAATAACTTACGTTTATTGCAACCAACTAATTTAAAAAATGACGAATTTTTAGCAGAACTAAAAAGTTTAGAGGCTAATTTACAAGTTGTTGTTGCTTTTAGAATGTTACCCGAAGCCGTTTGGAAAATGCCAGAATTAGGAACATTTAATCTACATGCTTCATTATTGCCACAATATCGTGGTGCTGCACCTATTAATTGGGCAATCATTAATGGTGAAACAAAAACGGGTGTAACAACATTCTTTATAGATGATAAAATTGACACTGGTGCAATCATATTAAAGAAGGAAACTCCAATTAGTGAAACAGAAACAGTTGGCGAACTTCACGACAGATTAATGCAATTGGGTTCTAAAGCTGTTTTAGAAACCCTTCAATTAATTGAAAATGAAAAAGCAACCACTACGATTCAACCTGAATCTAAAGAATTAAAAACAGCCTATAAACTCAACAAAGACAATTGTAAAATTGATTGGACAAAACCTGGAAAAGAAATATACAATCAAATTAGAGGATTAAACCCATATCCTGCAGCTTGGACATTTTTTGTAGATGGAGAAAATGAATGGAATGTAAAATTATTTGAAGTAGATTATGTAAAAATAACTCATACAAATCCAATAGGAAAAATAGTTTCAACTAAAAAAGAGATACAAATATTTACGCTTGATGGCTATTTAAACGTAAAGTCCTTACAAATGCCTGGAAAAAGGAAAATGGAAACCCAACAATTACTAAATGGCATAGTTTTTTCAGACGAAAGCATGGCTGAATAACCGCAAAACCTCAATAAACATAGGTAATTAGCTAAACTTTATTAACATTTAAACGATTTTATCAACATTTTAGACGAAAAAGATAGCAAATACTTGCAAAATTCAAAGATACTGCTAAATTTGTATTAGTAAATTAAAGTTTAACCAAATAATTAAATCATTATTATGAACAAATCAGAATTAATCGATGCAATGGCAGCAAGTGCTGGTATCACAAAAGCAGCAGCTAAATTAGCATTAGAGTCATTTTTAGGAAATGTTGAAGGTACTTTGAAAAAAGGTGGTAGAGTTTCATTAGTAGGTTTTGGATCTTGGTCTGTTTCTAACAGAGCTGCTAGAGATGGTAGAAATCCTCAAACAGGAAAAACAATCAAAATTGCTGCTAAAAATGTAGTGAAATTTAAAGCTGGTTCTGAATTAGAAGGTGCTGTAAACACTAAATAATTTTAGATACGATATTGAAACCTCTCCTTGTGAGGGGTTTTTTTTTACAAAAAAATTATTTTTATTTGAATTTTAAAAAAGAATTTTCTTAACTTTAGTTTAAAATTATTACATATGAATGAAGTAAAAATAAAAAGAGGTCAATTACTCCTTTCAGAACCAGTACTTTTAGAGGAAAATTCTTTTAATAGGTCTGTTATTTTACTAGCAGAATATACTAAAAATGGAACTGTAGGCTTTATTTTAAACAAGCCACTTGAATTTACTATTGGTGATTTAATTCCAGAAATAAATTCAAGTTTAACCATTTATAATGGTGGACCAGTTGAACAGGATAATTTATACTTTATTCATACTGTTCCTAACAAAATTAAAAACAGTGTAGAGATTTCTAATGGCATTTATTGGGGTGGTGATTTTGAATCCTTAAAAACCTTATTAAATGAGAATGAAATCCTTAAAACAGAAATCCGTTTCTTTCTTGGTTACAGTGGCTGGACAAAAGAGCAATTAGAAACTGAATTACAAGAAAACAGCTGGTTACTTATTGAAAACAAAGAAAAAGAAAATCTACTAACAAAACCAACTAGTGATTTTTGGAAAGAAAAAATTGAAGCTCAAGGTGGTGATTATATCTTGTTTTCAAACGCACCTGAAAATCCTATTTTAAATTAATTCGTTTAATTTTTCGTTTAATTGAAGTGAAAAATCGATCTCAAATTCTTTTTTTCTGTATTTTGTTATAGGTTGAATTCCAGAAATTACATTTGTAATAAACAATTCATCTGATTTTTGTAAATCAAATGGAGAAATAGATTTCTCAACACATTCAAACCCTTCCATTTTATTAATTAATGTTATAAGTTGTTTTCGCATTATTCCATTTAAACAGCCGTCAGAAATAGGTGGAGTTATTATTGAATTCCCCATTTTCATGAAAATATTTCCATTTAAAGCTTCAACCACATTTTTGTCATCATTTAGCAAAATGCAATTGTGATAATCATTTTCTTTGGCAAATATACTTCCAGTAATATTAATCATTTTATTGGTAGTTTTCAATGTCGAAAGCAAGTGCTTTGAAACATAGAAATCTTTGTATAATTCTACTTCATAAAAATCCTTAGAAAAACTATATTTTTTTGAATTTAGTTGATGAGCAACAACTACAAAACCAACATTATTATTTTTTGGCAAATAAAAACCATCGGAATCTCTAAAAATTGTCATTCGAACTCTAGCAGAATCGCTACAATTTAAAGAGATAGTTAGGTTTAAAACTTGTTCTTCAAAATATTCTAATGTAAAATTCATTGGAATTTCCATTCTGCAAATTCGCATAGATGCCATTAGTCTAAAATAATGATCCTCAGCAAATAAAACCTTATTATCTATTATTTTTAAAGTCTCAAAAACAGCATCTCCAAAAAGAAAACCTCTGTTTTTTTCAATTAAAGTTGCACTTGAATCCTGTATAGTTCCGTTAAAATTTATCATAAAAAATCCCGATTTTTAGTCGGGACAAATATACTTTTATATTTTTGATTACACAGAACCTAATACGTGTTTCAAATCAGAAATTTGATTACTCCATAAAGACTTTGATTCTTCTACCTCATCTTCATCTGCAAAGTCGACAATTACGATGGAAACATCCTTTGTGATTTCATCAACCATCAATTTAATTTCAAAAAAGTAGTCAGTTTCTGAATTATCTTCATTCAACCATTTGAATTTTACTCTTTCATCGGTCTTTTTTGACATCAATTTTGCTTTCTCTTCACTATCATCCCAAATAAAAGTGAATAATTCTCCTCTTGAGTTTACATTATCGGCAAACCACTCAGACAAGCCTGAAGGTGTTGAAATATATTGAAATAATAATTGTGGCGAAGACATTATAGGAAATTCTATTTCATATTTTACTTTTACTTCCATCTCTATAAATTAAATTTTTTCGAATATAGAATAATTATGATATAAAAAAAAATAAAAAATGAAAAATAATTTTTAAAAAAACATTTGAATTACTTACAAATAATTATATATTTGCACCCGCATTGAGGAAATGTAAAAACACAAAATGGCGAGATAGCTCAGTCGGTTAGAGCGCAGGATTCATAACCCTGAGGTCACGGGTTCAATTCCCGTTTTCGCTACAAAAAAACCCTAAATACTTGGTATTTAGGGTTTTTTATTTTTAAATACACAAATACAAACTTAAATAGTTATAAAAAATAATTGATATTTATCATTTTTTTTTATCCCAAAACGCATTTAAAAGACAACTCTTACTCTTTTTTAAGAGACCTTGCTGCAGTGTTTAAAAACCTAAAAACTACTTCAAAAACTATTTTACACCCCAATTTAACAACATTAAATCCTTTTTTAATTAGCAAAATTTGTCTTTTTACACGAAATCTACTTAAGTTATTATACAATTTACTCTGTAAAAACTAAAGATCACTAGCCATAATAGCTAGTTTTACATCTCTTAGATTAACTTCATAAATTTGATTACATTTAGATAACATTTAAAAAAATTTAAGACTTAACATTTTACTACCTTTATAAAACTTGATCTACTACTGATCAATTCAGCAAAAGGGCTTTTTTTTGAATTCCCTTTAAAAATATTTGACAAATCATCAAATACAATCAAGAAAATGATTTCGAAAAAATGAAACACACTCAATAAATTTAGCTAGAAATTGATTTTTGGGATTAATACAATGTTAAAAGTCAACTAATGTTACAAAACTATTCTTATCTTGGAATAAATATTCTGTGAATTAAACACAATTGACAAAATAATAACTAAATAAAAAAAACTATGAAAACAACAAATGTAAAAGCCTTTGGTACAGCAGCAGCAGACGCAGACTTAAAAGAGTTAGATATTAACCGAAGAGAGGTAACTACAAATGATATAGAAATCGAAATTTTATATTGCGGTGTTTGTCATTCTGATTTGCATACAGCTAGAAATGATTGGGGTGGAACTATGTATCCTTCTGTACCAGGTCATGAAATTGTTGGTAGAATTACCAAAATAGGAAATGAAGTTACTAAATTTAAAGTAGGTGATTTAGCAGGTGTTGGATGTTTAGTAGGATCTTGTAAAACCTGTGATAGTTGTAAAAAGGATTTAGAACAATACTGTTCAAATGGCTGGGTTGGAACCTATAATGGTGAAGACAAATATTTAGGAGGTCATACTTTTGGTGGGTATTCTGAAAAAGTTGTTGTTGAAGAGCATTTTGTTTTGAAAGTGCCAACTAACTTAGATTTAGCAGCTGTAGCACCATTACTTTGTGCGGGAATAACTACTTGGTCACCTTTAAGACATTGGAATGTAAAGAAAGGCAGTAAAGTGGCTGTTGTTGGTCTAGGAGGATTAGGTCACATGGCTATTAAATTAGCAAAAGGATTAGGAGCAGAAGTGACATTATTTTCAAGAACACCAGAAAAAACTCAAGATGCAAGAGATCTAGGAGCTGATACTGTCGTTATTTCAACAGATGAAAATCAAATGTCAGCCGTAGCAGGTGAATTCGATTTAATAATTGATACCGTACCATACGTTCATGATATCAATCCATATGTTGGAACTTTAAACATAAGCGGAACTTTAGTGCTTGTCGGTTATCTTGGACCATTAGATCCGTTTTTAAATTCGGTTCCAATGATTCTAGGAAGAAAATCTGTTGCAGGTTCGCTGATTGGTGGAATTGCCGAAACACAAGAAATGTTAGATTTCTGTGGAGAACATAATATTGTTTCGGAAATTGAGATAATCAAAATGCAAGACATAAATAAATCTTATGAAAGAATGATAAAAAGCGACGTGAAATATCGTTTTGTAATTGATATGAGCTCTTTATAAATCTCATTCCCTCTTTTTTAAAGCTAACAATCTTATTAAAAGATTGTTAGCTTTTTTTATTAAAACACTTAAGCAAACTTGTATTTATTACCTATTTATAAAATACTTCTCAGAAAGCTTTGACAAAGTTTAAAACCATACAAAAGAAATAAGAAAGGTTCCATTAAAAATTTAAACTTTTCTCTGGAAAAAAAGAACCTTTTAGTTAAAATGATCCTCAAAAAAATATTTTTCAGAATACTCAAACAGATTTAACAAATTATCAAGAATCATCATGAAAAACTGTTAACAACTAGATTTTTTTCTATAAAACAGGACAAAAACATCTTTTAATCGATTTTTTAAGCTTTACAACGATTATACTCAGAAAAATTTTTGTTAACAACTAGAATAGCATACTTTTGGATTGTAATACTAATAGAGAGTTAAGGGACTTTATTTAAATATTACTTTATAAAAAAATTAAAGATTAATTTTTAGATTTTTTATTAAATATTTGATTGTTTGTTTTGATGAAAAAATCCAACTTGCTAGTTGGATTTTTTTGTTTTTAAGCCTTTAATTTTTTTTAAATCTTGAATCTATTTCCTAATTTTTTCCCAACAACATAAGCTGCAAAAAATCCGATTATGATAATTAGAAGGTTTAAAAACGTATACAAAACATAAAGCCATTTATCATCCGAAGAAGAATAACAAAGAGAATCAAGTAGAAAACAGAATTCTTTTTCTTCTGAATTGAATTGTGTTAACAAAAAACTCAACAATAACAAAACTCCTGTTGAAGTAAAAATATAAATCACATTTTTATTCATTGGTTTTTTTCCTGTAGGCCTAAAAACATTGCGTTCATCTTCTGAACGTTTGTTGTTTTGCAAGGACCAAACTACTTTTTTTGCTTCTTCGTCTATATCCATAATAAATCACAATATAAAAATTCCAAATTCCAACTACAAATTTCAGCTTTTATTTATGCTAATAAAGTAACTAATGTTGCAAAGTCAACTTTTTGTTGCTCACCTGTTGCTAAATTCTTTAACGTAAATTCCGAGTTATTCATTTCTTCTTCGCCCACTAAAATAGCAAATGGAATGCCTCTTTTGTCTGCGTGTTGAAATTGTTTTCCAATTTTAGTATTGTCAGGATATAATTCAACTTTAATATTATTGGCTCTTAATTTAGCAATTGCTTTCATTGAATAAAGAGCTTCTTTATCTCCAAAATTAATAAAAATCGCTTTTGAAGTAGCCAAAACCGTTTCTGGAAACAAGTTTAATTCTTCAATTACTAAGGCAATTCTATCTAAACCAAATGAAATTCCAACACCACTCATGTTTTTCAAGCCAAAAATTCCCGTTAAGTCATCATATCTTCCACCACCACCTATTGAACCCATTGCGACTTCTTTTGGTGCAGCGACTTCAAAAATAGCTCCAGTATAATAGTTTAAACCTCTTGCTAAAGTTACGTCTAAATCTAATGATGCCGTTTGCAAACCTAATTCTTGAATCGTTTCACATATAAATCGCAACTCCTCTACTCCTTTTTTTCCTTCTGCTGATGATGAAAGTAAGTTTGAAAGTTTTTGAATTTTTTCGTTTATTGTTCCAGTAAAATTGAATAATGGTTGAACTTTTTCAATAGCTTCATCAGAAATTCCTTTTTCAAGCATTTCTTTTTTCACACCATCTTCACCAATTTTATCTAATTTATCTAATGCAACTGTAAAGTCAATTAATTTATCCGAAGCTCCAATTACCTCAGCGATTCCAGATAAGATTTTACGGTTATTTATTTTTATAGTTGTTCCTTTTAAGCCTAATTGACTAAAAACAGAATCATACAATTGAACCAACTCAACTTCTTGCCATAAAGACGTTGAACCAACAACATCTGCATCACATTGAAAAAATTCTCTAAAACGTCCTTTTTGAGGTCTATCTGCTCTCCAAACGGGCTGAATTTGATATCTTTTGAAAGGAAATTCAATTTCGTTTTGATGTTGAACAACGTAACGTGCAAAAGGAACGGTTAAATCATAACGAAGAGCTTTTTCAGAAATTTGAGAAGTAAGTTTTAAACTGTTTTTGTCATTTAACAACATTTCATCAGCTTTAGCTAAAAAATCACCTGAATTCAAAATCTTAAAAATAAGTCGATCACCTTCTTCTCCATATTTTCCCATTAAGGTCTCTGAATTTTCAAAAGAAGGTGTTTCAATTGGTTGAAACCCAAATTTTTCAAAATTCGATTTAATGATTGAAAATATATAATTTCTCTTCGCTACTTCAGCAGGAGAAAAATCTCTTGTTCCTTTTGGAATACTTGGCTTTTTTGACATTTTAAATTTAGAATTTAGAATTTAGAATTTAGAATTCAGAAAACTGAAATCTAAAATTAAATCTATTTATTATTAATTCGGGTTTTGGTGTTTTTTAAAGTAGTTACAAAAATAGCAGTTAATTCATTTGCTTCCTTTAAAAGTGGCTTTAATTTATCATTTTCGATGATATTTAATTCTTCAAGAACTTCTAACCAAAATAATGATTCGTCTGCTTCCTCTAAAACTATGTTCAATTTAGATACATATTCATTATCACTTCTAGCTCTTAATGATGCTCTATAATTAGCTCCAACTGAACTTCCATATCTACCTAATTGATTAGCAATAATTTTAGTAGATGTTTTTAAAGGTAAATTATCTACTAAATTCAAAATTGAAATAGTAAATGATTTAGTTCGCTTCTTTAAATCATATTCCTTCATGCAATCTATTTTTTTTTGCAAATATCGAATATATTGAGCATTATAAAAAATCACCCTCTGACATTATATTTTCTAAAATCCAACTTTCTAAATTCTAAATTCTAAATTCTTACTTCAAACCTGTAACATTTTTCAAACTCGATAGTCTAATACAACATGGTAGGATTATTTAAAGAAAATACGAAAATTGCTTTAGACTCAATACGAAGTCAAGCTTTGAGAACCTCATTAACGGTTTTTATTATTGCACTTGGAATTACAGCCTTAGTTGGAATCCTGACGGTTGTTTCTGCCTTGAAGAACACAATATTAAATGATTTCGCCTCAATGGGAGCAAATACATTTTCCATAAGTCAATATGATTTTTCTTCAGAAATCAATCAAAATGACGTAGATGTAAGAGTTAATCCTATCATAAATTATCCTCAAGCTAGAGAATTTCAAGACAAATACAACTTTCCGTTTACGACTACATCTTTATCCTTCACAGCTGCTAATGGAATTGAAGTAAAATACAGAGATAAAAAAACAGATCCAGAAATTAACATTGTTGGTGTAGATGAGAATTTTTCTCCAAATAAAGGTCTAAAAATTGCTAAAGGAAGAAATTTCAATTCTTTTGATATTGCCAACAACAATTATGTTTGTGTTTTAGGTTCTGATTTTGAAAAAGGTTTGTTTGATGGAATTAATCCGATTGATAAAATCATTTCAATTCGTGGTGCAAAATTTAAAGTTATAGGTGTTTTAAAAGAAAAAGGTTCCACTTTTGGAAACAGTCAAGATTTACGTGTTTTAATTCCTAATCAAGTAGCTCGTTCTTTATTTTCTGCCCCAAATATTAATTATGATTTGAATGTAATGGTTAACAATGAGGCTTTGCTAGATGAAGCTGTTGACAATGCATTGATTACCATGAGACAAGTTAGAAAACTGAGTCCAGTTGAAAAAGAAAATTTCGGAATAGAAAGAAGTGACGATTTGATTCAGACTTTATTATCTAACACAGAAGTTTTAAGTATTACGGCTTGGGTAATTGGAATTATTACCGTTTTTGGTTCTTCAATTGCTTTGATGAATATTATGTTAGTTTCTGTAAGTGAACGAACAAGAGAAATTGGTATTAGAAAAGCATTAGGTGCAAGAAGCAATACAATAGCTTGGCAATTTTTTACAGAAACTTTAGTAATTGGCCAATTAGGAGGAATTGTTGGAATTATTTTAGGAATTGGTATAGGTTATGGTATCGCAATGGCTATTGGTTTTGCTTTTACAATTCCCTGGATGGCAATGATTGCTGCGTTTATTACAACTTTTGTAGTCACAATTGTTTCTGGAGTTTATCCTGCGATGAAAGCTTCTAAACTTGACCCTGTTGAAGCGTTGCGATATGAGTAATAAAATT
>NZ_CAXBFR010000049.1:0-19286 GCF_963975005.1 uncultured Flavobacterium sp. | reverse complement strand
ATACCTGCCTGTCACGCAGGGGGTCGCGGGTTCGAGTCCCGTCCAGACCGCTAAAATTGGGAAGAGCGATTCAGAAATGAATCGCTTTTTTGCCCAAAATAAGTATCAAAGATTAGTTGTGTTGTTTGGTCAACCTTTGTAACGTTGACCTGGTTTAGTAGTTAAACCGATGAAAAGCTTTTCCGTTAATTCGGAATGGCTTTTTTGTTTTTAAAAGAGTTTCTGTATTTGAAATCAATTTCAGAACTACAGAATGACCTTTTTTATAAGTTTTTCCTTTGTTTTTCCTTACTCAGGTTTATTTTTTTTAAATTATCATACAAATATTTAAAAATTAGTATATTGCGTCCTGTTTTAAAAAAAACATAATCAAATTCTAATTCAAAACAAACAAATTCTAATTCACAATATAAAAAATCAAATGAATTTTATAGATTTATAATTCAATATCTTATTCTTATGAAAAAAACACTACTCTTATTATTTTTATTTGCCTTTACAGGAATTTTTGCTCAAGGTCCTTATCAGCCAACACAGTTCAATAATGTCTGTGATGATAATAATGATGGTTTTGCACAATTTTTCATGCAAGAGATTTCATATGAAATTATGGGAACTTCCCAAAACATTGTAGTTACTCATCATGAAACTCAAATTGATGCAGCTAACGGAACAAATCCTCTTTCGTCAACATATACTAATCTTTTAAACCCTCAAACTATTTATGCCAGATACTTAAATACAGTAACTAATGTATATCAAGTTGTGATTTATGATTTGATAGTTAATCCAAAACCAATCGCAACACCACAAACGATTACAGAATGTTATAATAATGGTACAACTAATGCAATATTCGATTTAAATACTGCCTCACAAATAATTTGGAACTCAAACCAATCTAATCCAAATAGTCAACAGATTTCATATTATTTATCACAAGCGGATGCTAATAATGGAACAAACCAAATAGCAAACTCTCTGTTTACTGCGTCTTCAAATCCACAAACTCTTTTTTATTCGGTTCAGAACATTCAGTCGGGATGTTTTTCCGTTTCAACTATAACTTTGCTTTCTCAATCTTGCAATAACCCTAACTGTCCTACACCAACAAACTTAATAGCTACAAATATTACCAATAATTCTGCTGTTTTAGGTTGGTCTGAAACGGGTACAGCAACACAATGGGAAATTAAAGCTAGCATGAATGGAGTAAGTGTTGTTCCTGCGACAACTGTTACAGTAAACCCATATGTTTTAACAGGCTTACAATGTGGGAGCACAATCACCTATGAAATAAGATCTATTTGTTCTGCTACAGAACAAAGTTCTTGGAGTGCATTTACCTTTCAAACTACACAATGTTTGCAAGTAGGTCAACCTTCGGATCTTACTTCTTGTTTAGTAAGTGGTTCTGCTTGTTTTGACTTGACACAAAATACTCTTCCTGTTTTAGGAAACCTAAACCCATCAGCTCATTCTGTTTCATATCACTTGACTTCTTCTGGTGCAGCATCAAATACTAATGCAATAACAAATCCATCTAATTATTGTGTAAATGCTAATCAAGCTATTTATGTTAGAGTAGAAGAAAATGTTAATCCATCAAATTATCAATTAAGAATTTTTAACATAAGTCCACAAACTGTAGTAATAAACACTAACACATCAATTGCAACATTAAACGAGTGTGATGATGATTCTAATGGGCAAGTAATTTTTGATCTAACAGAAGCTGCTTTAAATATGAATAACCCTACTTCTGTTACTTATTATACATCTCAAAGTAATGCCGTAAATAATGTTAATCCAATTACAAACCCAACGGTTTATAGTTCGGGATTACAGCCTGTAAGTACTTTTGTTTTTGCAAGAGCTTTTTATACAAATTCTACTTGTGAGACAATTTTTCAAATAAATCTTAAAGCTTTTGCTCTTTGTAATAATGCTTATACATGTTCGGCAGCGAATTCGCTTTGTAATGCTTTAGGACAACCTTTTGTAAACACTTTTCAAGGAATAACTGCAGAGCCAGGAAACAATTATGGTTGTTTAGGTTCTCAACCAAATCCAACATGGTTTTATTTGCCAGTAAGTTCATCAGGAAATTTACAATTCTTAATTCAGCAGAGTTCAGATATTAATTTTTCAACCTCAAATTTAGATGTTGATTATATTTGTTATGGCCCTTTTACTTCATTAAGTAATGCTTGTAATGTGCCAATGAATAATATTGTAAATTGTAGCTATTCTGCAAGTGCAACTGAAACATTAACCATTCCAAATGCTATTGCTGGACAATACTATTTAATTATGGTTACAAATTTTAGTGCTCAGCCAGGTTTTATTAAAATAAATCAAACTGCAGGAAGTAGTGCTGCTTTAGATTGTTCAGGTTTAAACATGAATGCATTTTTAGATTTAAATGGTAATGGAAATCAAGACATTGGAGAAATTAATTTTCCTTTAGGGACATTTACTTACCAATTAAACAATAATGGAAATAATATAAATGTAACTTCACCTTTTGGAGAATATAATATTTATGA
This sequence comes from uncultured Flavobacterium sp., assembly GCF_963975005.1. Taxonomy (GTDB): domain Bacteria; phylum Bacteroidota; class Bacteroidia; order Flavobacteriales; family Flavobacteriaceae; genus Flavobacterium. The sequence continues at coordinate 16,737 of NZ_CAXBFR010000049.1, read as the reverse complement.
TGATAATGCTGCTAATAGTTATGATTTATCCTATGCTGTTTTGCCAGAATATGCTGCTTATTATAACGTAACAACCTCAAGTTACCAAGATTTGACAATAATTGCTGGTGCAGGATTACAAACGTATAATTTTCCTGTTACAGTTACACAACCCTATAATGACGTTGCTACTTATATCGTTCCTTTGCAACAACCAAGACCAGGTTTTACATATAAGAACAAAGTAGTTTATGCTAATTTAGGTAGTCAAACAGTTGCAAGTGGAACAGTAACTTATACGAAAGACGCTAATGTTGTCATTACTAATAATACACAATCAGGAACCATTCCAACAGCTTCTGGATTTACTTATGATTATATCAATTTATTGCCTTTTGAAATTAGAAGTATGGATGTAACAATGCAAGTTCCAACAATTCCGTCGGTTCAATTAGGTCAATTATTGACTAATTCGGTAAATATTTCACCAACTTCAGGAGATATTAATTTGTTGAATAATGTAAATAATAATTCCCAAATTATTATAGGATCTTATGATCCAAACGATAAAATGGAATCGAGAGGAAATCAAATATTACATAGTTCATTTACGTCAAACGATTATTTAATTTATACGATTCGATTTGAAAATACAGGAACAGCAAGTGCTGTAAATGTCAGAATTGAAGACTTACTTGATGCTAAACTTGATGAGAGTTCAATTCGAATGTTAGATGCAAGTCATGAATATACTTTAGAACGTATGGGAACAAGCTTAAAATGGTATTTTGATAATATTCAATTACCACCTTCAGTTGTTAATACAGACACGGGTAAAGGATATGTCACTTTTAAAGTAAAACCAAAACTAGGATATGCTATAGGAGATATTATTCCAAATACTGCCAATATTTATTTTGATTATAATCCAGCGATTGTTACTAATACATTTACAACGGAGTTTGTTGCTGCTTTAGGAGTCAATACATTTAATGAAAATAACATTACAATGTATCCAAATCCAGCTAAAAATCAAGTTACAATTTCACTAGAAAACACAAATGAAGTTATAGCAACAGTAAGCGTGGTTGATATGTTAGGAAAACAAGTAATTCGATTGAGTAAAGTCAATGAAGTTAGTAAATCAATAGATTTGTCATCGTTAAATTCAGGCATTTACTTCTTAGAAATAGAAACACAAAAGAAATTAGTTGTCAAGCGCAAGCTAATTGTGAATTAAGAATTTAGATTAAGTTAAGTTTTGAAAAACCATCTGAAATGAAAATTTTAGGTGGTTTTTTGTTTAAAACCAGACTTCCAAATTTGAAAAGAATACTACAAGGTAAATTCCAAGCAACAACAAACAAAATAGTACTTTCATAAAAGTTGAAGCTAATAAACCTAAAAATGAACCTACAGCAGCTTTAAAAGCACCTTTAGTATCTTTTGAGTTATAGGTAAGTTCTCCGGCAAAAGCGCCCAAAAAAGGACCAATTACAAAGCCGAATGGTGGAAAAAACAACCCAACAATCAATCCAATATTTGTTCCCCAAATTCCATATTTTGTACCTCCAAAATGTTTTGTTCCTTTTGAAGGTAATATATAATCTAAAACCGCAATTATAATTGTTAGGACTAATGTGATTCCTAAAATCCAATAATTAGTTTTAATGTTTGGAATTAAATAAATTAGTAATAGACCAACCCAACTGATAGGTGCACCAGGTAAAGCAGGTAAAATGCTTCCCACAATTCCAAAAAGGATTAAGATTAAACCAAAAATAAGCAAAACATATTCCATAGTAGAATTGATTTATTTTATTACAAAAAAAGTATATATTTGTTTTATTACCTAATTTGTAAAAATGAAAACAAAGTTATTTATTTTTTCTGTTTTATTTTTTACTTCAATAGTAACAAGTCAAGTTACAAGAATTAAAGATAACGACAATATACCTGCTCCACAAGCAATAATTGTATCAGAACCATCTGTTGTATTTGATGATGTAGATGTAGATATGCCGTTTGCGGTTTTAGACGAAATACCTCAATTTTTAACTTGTAAAGATACTTTAGGTCAAGAAGCAAAAAAATGCTTTAACGAAACCTTAAATAATTTTATTGTTGATAATCTTAAATATCCTAAAAAAGCAAGAAAGCAAAAAATTGAAGGTAAAATATTTTTCTTATTTGTAATTGACAAAAGCGGTTTAGTTACAAATATTCGCACAAGAAATCTTATAAAAACTGAAGATGTAGAACTGAAAGAATTGATGGAAAAAGAAGCTCTTAGAGTAATAAATTTATTGCCAAAATTTAAACCAGCAAAATTTAAGGGAAGATTGGTAAATGTGTCTTATGCAACTCCTATAGTTTTTGTTTTAGAAGAAAAATAAAAAATTAGATACTATATTTAACCAGCAATTCATAAAGGTAAAAATGTCTCTGTTTCTTATAGTTTGCCAATTACATTTAGACTAGAAACTATAACATCAAAAAGTGATAAGAAGAAAAAAATAAATGATTATGAAATTAATTTTTAAAAGAAACGTACTTGTTTTAATTTGTTTTTTAACAGCCCTAACTTGTTTTTCTCAAGAAGAAGAAAGTATAGATGTTCCTTTTGTAGTATTAGAAGAAATTCCTATGTTTCCAAATTGCATTAATGTAGAAAGAAGCGAAGGGAAAAACTGTTTTATGCAAGAAATGAATAATCATATTGCTCAAAACTTTAAATACCCAAGAAAAGCGGCAAAAAAGAATATTCAGGGAAGAGTGACGGTTATGTTTGTGATAAATTATCAAGGTGATATTATAAATATTAAAACAAAAGCACCAGTGGGGTGCGAATTATTAGCAGCTGAAGCTGAAAGAATTATAAAATTGCTTCCAAAATTCAAACCAGGAATGCAAAAAGGTTCGCCTGTAAGTGTTTCTTATGCCCAACCTATTGTTTTTAAATTAAAATAAAAATGAGAAAAAATATATATGTGTTGTTGGTTATAGCTTTAAATACTAGTTGTTTTTTTGCTCAAACTAAAGATGTTGAAGAGTTAAACAAAGAAATCGATGTTCCTTTTGCGGTTATTGATAATATACCTCAATTCGATAATTGTGAAAAAAGTTGGGGTAAAGAATCTAGGGATTGTTTTTATTAAGCTATGAATTAACATATTATTTCAAATTTTAGATATCCAAAACAAGCTGCCAAAAAAAACATACAAGGAACAGTAACCATTTTATTTGTTATTAATAAAGATGGAGATGTAACGAATATAAAAACTCATGCCCCACAAGGATGTGAGTTGTTAGAGTCTGAAGCAGTTAGGATAATTAAATTACTTCCAAGATTTAAACCTGCAATAAATAGTGGCAAACTAGTTTCAGTAAGTTACGCACAACCGATAAATTTCAAACTAAATTCAAACCCGGTTTGCTTAATGACAAAGTAGGGCGAATACTTGTTTCAGATTATATAATAAAGTTTTCTTTAGGTCAATAAAAGATAGATTTTAAAAGCATCAATTCTGTGTTGATGCTTTTTTTGTAAAATATTCAACTAAAAAATTAGTTTAAACTAAATATTTAGTTTACATTTGAATTATCAAACTAAAAACTTAGTTCATAAAACACTAGTATATTATTATAATGATACTGAAATAAATTCAGCATAAAATGAAACAACTTACCAAAGCCGAAGAAGAAATAATGCATGTTTTGTGGGATTTAAAAGAATCTAATGTCAAAGACATAATAGATAAATTTCCTGAACCAAAACCTGCTTATAATACAGTTTCTACCATCATAAGAATACTTGAAACTAAAGGTTTTGTGAATCATAAGCAAGAAGGGAAAGGTTATATTTATCTTCCAATTCTAAAGAAAAATGAATACAGTAACTCATCTATAAATAAATTAGTAGAAAATTATTTTCAAGGTTCATTTAAAGATATGGTTTCTTTTTTCGTTAAGAAGAATGATGTTGATTTAGCGGATATTGAACAAATTATTAAAGAAATTAAACATAAAGAAGATGAATGAATTTTTAATGTATAGTTTACAAACAATTTTTTTGCAATTGCTTTTTTTAGTAATTTTTGAATTTTTTTTCAAGAAAGAGACCTTTTTTAAAGCCAATCGATTTTATCTTTTAGGAAGTACAGTTTTATCCCTTTTAATTCCTTTGATAAAAATTCCAATAGAAGGATATGTTAAGCAACACTATATTTTTCAATTGAAGGAAATTGTATTGACTAATAATAGTTTAGTAGAAAATCAATCTACAAATATTTCTTTTCTAACGAGTTTGAATTTTGTTTATGGAATTGGATTTTTACTATTTCTTACATTTTTCATAGTCAAATTGATTAAAATTTTTAAAATAAAACAACAAGCTACTATTGAAGTTTTAGAGAATGCAAAAGTATACAGAATGGAGAATTCAAATCAAGCATTTTCCTTTTTAAATTATATTTTTATAGGTAGGGAAAACCAGAATCTAAGGGTATTAATTAAGCATGAAAAAGTACATCAAAAACAACTGCATTCTTTAGATTTATTGTTTTTAGAAATTTTAAAGATTGTATTTTGGTTTAACCCAATGATTTATATCTATCAAAAAAGAATAGTTGAAATCCATGAATTTGAAGCCGATTCAAACAGTATTTCCGAAAATAAAAGCAGTTATTATGAAACGCTTATATGTCAAATTTTTGAGGTGAACTCCATTTCATTAACCAATAATTTTTACAATCAATCCTTAATCAAAAAACGTTTAGTTATGTTACAAAAATCAAAGTCCAAAAAAGCAGGAATGATCAAGTATTTAGTAGTTGTTCCTATGACAGTCTTGTCTTTAATGTTGTTTTCCACTACAGCAATTGCCCAAGAAAAAACAAGTAAAGAAGTAAAAGATTCTAAAGAAATTCCTTTTGCAACAATTGAGCAAATTCCACAATTTGATAATTGTTCTTCAAATAAAGGAGAAGAAGCCAAAGAATGTTTTATGAAAGCCATGAACGAACATATTGGTAAAAATTTTAAGTACCCCAAAGATGCTCTTTCTAAAAATATTGAAGGAAGAACAATTGTTCTTTTTAATATTGATAAAGATGGTAAAGTAATAGATGTTCAAACAAAAGGAAAAGAAGGCTCAGAAATTATTCAAGCTGAAGCAAGAAGAATAATAGAGTTGTTGCCAAAATTTAAACCAGGAATTTATGAAGGTAAACCTGTTAAAGTTTCTTATGCTCAACCCATAATGTTTAGAATTGCGCCTCCTCCTCCTCCTACAATTGAGCCAATAAAACAATAAAAACTTAAAAACCGTCTCCTTTTATTAACAAGACGGTTTTTTTTATGTTTATTAATTTCATTAAAAATAAAAAACCTTATTTTTGATAATTATTATCAAATATGAAAAGATTCAGTGTCATTATTTTATTAATCATATCTTCCTGTCAGCTTTTTGATAAAAAAGTACCAGATGAAACCGAATTATTGCAACAAGAACTTCAAAAGATAAATTGGAGCGAAGTAGACGAATATCCATCCGTTTACGCTTGCGATACTATGCAAAATAAAGAAGCACAAAAACAATGTTTTTTCAAGTATCTGTCACAAGAAATTCAGCAAAAAATTAGCGTAGATTCCATTCAAATGTTGTACCCGAATATTGATACCATTCAAGTAAAAATAACGGTTTTTCCTGATAAAACAACCATTTTTGAAACCCAAAATTCAAAAGACAGTTTAGGCTATGATTTGAAAGAAATTGATAGTATAATTCAAGACAAACTAGCTAATTTCCCACCAATCGAACCGGCAAGTAAAAGAGGTGTAAAAGTTAAAACCCAATTTATTTTACCTGTAATTATTAAGAAAAAGTAGTTTTTTTAGAAGCTGTTCCCTGCTATCCATTACAAGCTTTTGCAAACAATACTTTTTTTGTAAGTCATAAAAAGAGCTTCTTAGGTCGCTTTTTTATAACAACAAAAAATAGCATTCTTTCACAAAAGGCTTTCCATTGCTATCAGGGCTATGAAATCCGTTTTCATCTTAAACCATTTAAAACTGCCAACTAATTACTGAACACTGAGCACTATTTTTTAAAACTCCTGCCTTTCCAAGAATACTTTCCAAACAAAGAATACAAAGCCACAGCACTAGTAAAAAAAGGATAAACCAAACTGCAAATCAAAACAAATCGAACACGTTGATTAAAGAAATTAGCCGATTTCATTATCATAATAAAATCCACCAAAAACTTAATTCCAAAATAAAAAAGGAGATTTTCATAACGAAATAAACCTACAACACACAACATACAACCTACAACAAAAAACAAATTCGTCAAGAAAACGACAAGTGCCAAACTCTTCGAAAACCAATCTACATAAGCACTAGATTTGCTTGCCCAACGTACACGCTGAAAAAACAATTCCTTCCAACTCGAAACACTTTTTGTAGCTACAATACTTTCTTTAGCAGTGCAAAATCCAACACTTTTCGAATTAAACTGTAAAGCTTTTTGCAATAAAAAAACATCATCACCACTTGCAATATCTGAGTTTCCTTCAAAACCATTTAGTTCATTAAAAAATGCTCTTTCATAAGCGAAATTAGCACCATTGCACATAAACGGCTTGTTGATTCCAAAACTTCCAATCGTGACACCTTGTAAACTCAAAAAATCTAAATTCTGAAATTGATTAAGAAATCCATCCTTTGGTAAATAACAAACTCCAGCAGCAACCATTTTTTTATTTTCAGTTTGAATGAAATTATCAATTGATTTTAACCAATCTTTTTGCACCAAACAATCAGCATCAGTTGTAATGATCCAATCATTTTTTGCAACTACAATCGCAGTATTTATAGCATCTTTCTTTGGAGAATTAGTTTTTCGTTCGTTTTGAATGATTTTCAAACTGAACACTGAATACTGAGCACTCAACACTTCCTCAGATTCATCATCCACCAAAATCACTTCAAACAGTTTCTTAGGATAATCTAAAAAAGAAAGTGACATTAAAAGTTTTGGCAAATGCCCCTTTTCATTTCTAAAAGGAACCACAATAGTAAAACTAGTTTTTGCATCAAAATGCTTAATTTGTACTTTTTCACTTTTAAAAAAACCATAAATAAATGCACCTATAAAAAGCACATAAATCAATAATATAAAATAAGACAGTACTAAAATCATTTTCGCAAAGGTTTGTAGTTCAACACAAAAACACTTCCGACAAGCAAAGGTAAAACTAAATTAAAGATCCACATAATCGAAATTATAGCAGCTATTTTCCAATCTTCAACATTTAGTTGTCCAAATAAAAACAAAGCCACACTTCCTTTTATAGCAACATCCATAAAATGAATACTCGGAATTATAGAAGCCAAAAAATACATGGTAAAAATGGTTCCCATTGCAGTAGCAAAGTCCATTTTTATGAGGAAAACAGAAAGTAAAAACATGAATTGAAAAGAAAAAACCAAGTATCTTATCGCAGAAAACCAAAGATTGTTTATGTGAAAATCAGAAGAGTAAGAAATTATCGTTCTTATTGAAAAGCCATAAATTTCAATATTTCTAGCAAAATATAACAAAGGTGAAAAAATGATAACAATTACTGTGAAAGCTAAAATCCAATCAAAAATTTCAAACTTAAAATCAGTAATTAAAATCCCAATTAAACCAAAAAGAGTAGTAATAAACATTTGACTGCTATTGCCAATAAAATTCAAAAGCACAATTTGTTTAGTGTTTTCTTTTGGGAAGTATAACGCTTTTGCGCCATATTCACCAATTCGGTTTGGTGTAAAAATCGATGCAGTTAAAGAACCTAAACTTTGTTCCATAGCTTCAAAAAAAGAAATTTCTTTAAAAGACGAAACTAAATGTCTCCATTTAAAAATTTCTAAAATCCAATTCATACTTGAAAAAGCAGTTAAAATCAAAAGAACTTTTAAATCCAAATAACCTTTTATCTGATTGAAATCAATTTTTTTATCACCACTAAAATGCCAATAGACATAATAAATTGCTCCACTTACAATCAAAAGTTTGATAGTAACCAAAAAGAATTGTTTAGCTTTGTGAGAAATAGCAATCATTGTTGCAAAAGTAGTCAATTTGAAAAAGAATTAGGATTGTTTTTTCAATAGTTAACTGCCAACTAAATACTGAACACTGAACACTAATGTCTAACGAAAGAATCATATTAGGAATTGATCCAGGAACAACCATCATGGGATTTGGATTGATAAAAATAGTCAACAAAAAAATGGAATTCTTGCAACTAAACGAATTGCAATTGTCCAAATATGACAACCATTATCAAAAACTAAAAATTATTTTTGAAAGAACTATTGAACTAATAGAAACCTATCATCCAGATGAAATTGCTATTGAAGCACCTTTCTTTGGTAAAAATGTGCAATCCATGTTAAAGTTAGGAAGAGCACAAGGAGTAGCTATGGCAGCTGGACTTTCAAGAGATATTCCCATTACAGAATACGAACCCAAAAAAATAAAAATGGCCATCACCGGAAGTGGAAATGCCAGCAAAGAACAAGTGGCTAAAATGTTGCAACAATTATTAGGCTTAAAAACCTTACCCAAAAATCTAGATTCAACAGACGGATTAGCAGCAGCAGTTTGTCATTTTTTTAATTCAGGAAAAACAGTAGGAGAAAAAAGTTATACGGGTTGGGACGCTTTTGTGAAACAAAATGAAGATAGAGTTAAGAAATAAGTGTTCAGTGTTCAGGTTTTAGTGTTCAGAAAAATAAGTATATATGAAATTTCAAGATTTATTAGCGTATAAGAAAGGATTTGATTTAGCTATGAATATTTTTGAACTTACAAAGAGTTTCCCTAAAGAAGAAATGTATTCTTTAACGGATCAAATTAGAAGAAGTTCGAGGAGTGTAACAATAACAATTTCCGAAGCTTATAGAAAAAGAGAATATCCTAAACATTTTCATAGTAAACTTACTGATGCAGATTCTGAAAACTCTGAAACACAAGGCTGGTTAGAGTATGCTTTAGCTTGTAAATATATAAATAACGACAGATTTCTTGAATTAACAAATAATAGTATTGAAATCGGCAAATTAATCAATTATATGATTTTAAATCCTGAAAAATTTGGTATGAAAAAACAATAATTTTATTTTTAAACGAATTCTACTGAACACTAAAAACTGACCACTGAACACTCAAAAATGAGCGGAATCTATATTCACATACCTTTTTGCAAGCAAGCATGTCATTATTGCGACTTTCATTTTTCTACTAGTTTAAAGAAGAAAGATGAAATGATTACTGCATTGGCAAAAGAAATTGAATTGCGTAAAAATGAGTTTCAAAATGAAGTAGTTGAAACCATTTATTTTGGTGGTGGAACGCCAAGTATATTGTCAATTGAAGATATAAAATTCTTAATTGATGAAGTTTATAAAAATTATAAAGTTGTTGAAAATCCTGAAATTACGGTTGAAGCAAATCCAGATGATTTAATAGAAGAACGAATTGTTGAATTATCTAAAAATAGAGTAAATCGACTTTCTATCGGAATTCAATCTTTTTTTGAAGATGATTTACAAATGATGAATCGTGCTCACAATTCCAATGAAGCTTCAAATTGTTTGAAAATTGCAACCAAATACTTTGATAATATTTCTTTAGATTTAATTTACGGAATTCCAGGAATGAGTAACGAAAAATGGAAGCAAAATATTGAAAAAGCACTTTCCTATAATATTCCTCATATTTCGAGCTATGCATTAACGGTTGAGCCTAAAACAGCTTTAGAAACTTTCATCAAAAAAGGAATCATCAAAGAACCAAATGATGAAGTGGCTCAAGAACATTTTCATATTTTAGTCGAAACGCTTCAAGAAAACGGATTCATTCATTACGAATTATCAAATTTCGGAAAGGAAAATTATTTTTCAAAAAACAATTCGAGTTATTGGCTAGGAAAAAAATACATCGGAATTGGTCCTTCAGCTCATAGTTTCAACGGAACTTCAAGAAGTTGGAATATTGCAAATAATACATTGTACATCAAATCTATTCAAGAAAATAAGTTGCCATTAACTTCAGAAAAACTAACCAAAGAAGACAGTTATAACGAATATATTATGACTGGTTTACGAACAATTTGGGGAGTTTCTTTAGAACGAATCGAATCAGAATTTGGACAAGAATTTCTAAATTATTTAAACACACAATGTCAAAGATTTATCAATGATGGTTTGTTGGAAATTGAAAATAATATTCTAAAAACAACTAAAAAAGGAAAGTTTTTATGTGATGGAATTGCATCAGACTTATTCATGCTGAATTAATTTCAGCATCTGTTGAATTTTAACGAGAGCATTATGAATTAATTTCAGCATCTGTTGAATATCAACGAGAGTTTCATGAACTAGTTTAAGCAACAGTTAAACGTAAGAAAGCAAAATATGATTAAAGGATATGTTTACATAATGACAAATAAAAATCATTCTGTTTTATACGTTGGTGCTACTAAAGATTTAAAATATAGAATTGAATGTCATAAAGAACGAATTGGAGCTGATTTTACAAAAAAATATAATGCTACAATTTTGATATATTTTGAAGAATATGATAATTACAGAGATGCTTTTTTAAGAGAAAAACAATTAAAAAATTGGCATAAAGAATGGAAATGGAATTTAGCAAAAGTTTTAAATCCCGAATTAAAAGATTTATATTTGGAATTATAAATAAATGTGTCTTTTTAACAAGCCTCGGTTTGTTGGAAAGATGCTGAAACGAGTTTAACAAAATATATAGTTTTAGCATGAAAAGATGCTGAAACGAGTTCAGCATAAATGAAAGCAACAATAAATAACTTACAATTCGACCTATCAAAACCCATTGATATATCAATTCCTCTAACCAACAACGGTGATAATCCAATTGCTTGGTATCAAGGAAAACCAGAAATCGAACCTGTAAAAATGGACGATTGGATAGGAAAAGTTTCTGAAGGAAAATCATCTACCAATTTCAATAATATTTTCTTTAATCCTCATGCACACGGAACACACACAGAATGTTTAGGACATATTACACGAGATTTTTACAGCATTAATCAATGTTTGAAACAGTTTTTCTTTTTAGCTGAAGTTATTTCAGTTCAACCTGAAAAAATCGGAGAAGATTTAATTATCACAAAAAATCAAATTGAAAAAGCTTTAAATGAAAATATACCTGAAGCCATCATCATCAGAACTCTTCCAAACGCTAAAACTAAAAAACATTTAAAATATTCTAACACTAATCCAGCCTATTTAGCTGAAGAAGCTGCTATTTTTATTAGAGAAAAAGGAATTCAACATTTATTAATTGATTTACCAAGTGTAGATAAAGAACATGATGAAGGAAAATTATTGTCTCACAAAGCCTTTTGGAATTTAAAAGATGTGAATAATTTGAACGATGATGCAAGAATGAATTGCACCATTACCGAATTAATTTACGTTGAAGAAAAAGTAAAAGATGGTAAGTATTTATTAAATTTACAATTCGCTTCGTTTGAAAATGATGCAAGTCCAAGTAAACCCATTTTGTATAAGATATGTTAACTTCTGTTATTCCAAAGTTGCCTTTTATTGACAAGCAGAAAACCATCAATTTTTATGCTAAATTAGGTTTTTCAATGCTTTCTGATTATGGTGATTATTTGCTTTTGAAAAGCAATAAAGTAGAATTGCATTTCTTTTCATTTCCAACATTAATTCCAGAAAAATCAGATTTTATGATTTATTTGCGCGTTGATTCTGAAATTGAAAAATATTATAAAAAGGTACAAGATTTAGAAGTTAAAATTCATCCGAATGGAAAATTAGAAACAAAACCTTGGAAGCAAAAAGAATTTGCAATCGTTGATCCAAATGGAACTTTGTTAACTTTTGGACAAATCTTGTAAATTAGAAGTACAATCTCATAATTGCCAGTTAACCAATGAATATTCAACAACTTTATGAATTCTGTTTATCCAAAAGAGGAGTGACAGAACATTTTCCTTTTGATGAAGATACTTTAGTTTTTAAAGTTGGTGGAAAAATGTTTGCTTTAACTTCGTTATCTAAGTGGGAAAAAGAATCTCCAGCTATAAATTTAAAATGTGACCCAAAAGTTGCCTTAGAATTAAGGGATAATTTTGAAGGGATAAATCCGGGTTGGCACATGAGTAAAATACATTGGAATACTGTAACCATTAACGATGATGTGCCTGATAGAAAGGTATTGCATTTAATAAATCATTCTTACGAATTGGTTTTTAGCAGCCTAACTAAAAAAATCAAAACTGAAATAGAAAATATAGAAAATTAGGCATTACATTTGCATTCAAATAACTACAAAACCTTAAAAACTAATAACCTCTTATACTTCTAAATTTTTTTATATGATTGAGAATTTAAAAAATATATTAAACGAAGACCAAGATCCAAAAGCGATTGAAAAGATTACTTTAAAATTAGAAAATCTTTTAATGTCTAATGAAGAAGTTGGTTATATAGCTGTTCAAAAAAAACCAGCTTTGACTGTTTTTCCTGATAGCGTAGTGGTTACCAACAAGAGAATAATAATTTGTAAGCCGAAAAATTTAGGTTTGTCAATGGAATTTATTGATTATGATTGGAATGATGTTGCCGGAACTTTTGTAAAAGAAGGAATTCTTGGAGCTGAATTCACCTTCAATACTAAATCTGATTTAACGCTTAATATTGATTACTTGCCTAAAAATCAAGCAAGAAAACTATATACTTATTCAAAAGAACAATTGGATCTTTTAAAAAACCCAATAGTCGACCCTTATATTGCAGAAGAAATTAAAGTTGAAGAATTTCCACAAGAAGAAATAATTGAAGAAGTGATTACAGAAGAAGTAACGCATTTTGCAGAAATAGTTCCATCTACATCTACTTATGAAACGTATGAGGAACCAAAAAGTAATTCTACTTCGAATGAAAGAAAATTAAGCGAATTTTCTCAAGATGAATTATTTGAGAAGCTTCAAAATTATAAGCGTTTATTGGACAATGGTTTAATAATGCAAGGGGAATATGATACCTTAAAGAAGGAGATTTTAGGTTATATGTAATAAAGTTTGTTCATCTACACTTTTCTACCATTCGTCTACGCTTAAATCATGCTTAGCGAAAAGAAAATCAAAAACTGCATTTTAAAAGCACTTTTGATGTAGGATAAAATGCATAAAACATGACAAAATCTTTAAACATTCTCTTAATAGAAGATGATGCTATTGAAGTAATGAAATTTAATAGAGTTTTAAAAAAACTTGAATTAAATCATAAAATAATAGAAGCTAATAATGGAGAAGACGCATTAGATATTCTTAAAGTAAAAGAAATAATTCCTGATATTATTCTCCTAGATTTAAACATGCCCAAACTTAACGGAATTGAGTTTCTTACAATTTTAAAGAAGGATGAAGTTTTAAAATACATTCCCGCCATCATTTTATCAACATCTAGTAATCATAAAGATATGATGGAATGTTATAAAATTGGTGTTGCAGGTTATGTTTTAAAACCTTTAAAATACGAGGATTACGTTGATAGAATAAAAAAATTATTAGATTATTGGAGTACAAATGAATTAATTTCTCAATAAATGTACGGAATAATAAATAAAGCCATTCAAGATTTAGTTATTGCCAACTTTGGCGAAGAAAAATGGGAAGCTATTCTAGAAAGAAGTGGAATAGAAGAAGATTTTTTTATCAGTAGTGAAGCTTATGACGACGATATTACATTCAAATTAGCAACAGCAGTTTCGGATGAAATGAATATGACTCTAGAAGATGTCTTAATTGCTTTTGGGGAATGGTGGGTTATTAAAACAACAAACGAAAGACATGGTGGTTTAATGGAATCTGGTGGTTCTTCACTAAAAGAATTTTTAGAAAACTTACCATTATTTCATAATAGAGTAATGCTTATTTATCCAAAATTAACACCACCAGAATTTAAGGTTAGTGAAGTTTCACAAAATAGTCTTAACTTATATTACTTTTCTAAAAGAGAAGGTTTACAAGAATTTGTAAGAGGTTTAATCCAAGGTTTAGTCAAAATGTTTAAAACACCAACCACAATTGAACTTTTACAAACAAGAGATTTAGGAGATGATCACGAAATTTTTAAAGTAAGTTGGTAAAAAATGCAAGATTTTCAATTCAGTTTTGATGTTACTAGTTTTAATAACATCTTTCCTTTTTATTGAAGTTTTTGCTATTAAGAGACCAAAAATCGAACATCTTTCATCTCAAAATTTCAAAGAAACTATAGATGAATTAATTGTTTTTGAATCATTGTCAGACAAAACTGTTTCATTAAGAGGACAAATCAATCTTCACAATGGCTATTATTTGTTTATTGGAAATCCTTGGTTTCAATCTATGGAAAATGTCATAGAAAAAAAATTAACACTTCATGATTTTGCCATTTTTGACCCACTTTTAGATTTACTACACGTTTTAAAAAACCAAGAGATTAATAATTCTGAATTAAAAGAATTATTAGCAACAGTAAATTCTCAAAGAAAAAAACTTAAAAAAGATAAGGAAGAATTAAACAAACTTTCCATTGTTGCAAGTGCCAATAAAAATGGTGTTGTTTTTACACAACCAGATGGAATCATATTTTGGTGTAATCAAGCATATTTAGATTTAACGGAATATACTTTAGAGGAAATCATAGGCAAAACACCTATAGAAGTTGGATTATGCGAACTGTCTAATAAGGTAGAACTTAATAAAATGATTACTACTTTCTTTAACGGACAAACGTTTGATGTTAAAGGATTTCATGGACATAAAAATGAGAAACCATTTTGGTCAAATATAAATGGACAACCAGTTTTTGATAAAGATGGTAAATTAATCCAATATTTTGCTATTATAGAAGATATTTCCATAGAAAAAGAAAGTGAAGAAAAGTTATCTATTTTATCTTCAATTGCCGATAAAAACATAAATGCTGTTGTAATTTGTAATAAAAATGGTTTTATTGAATGGGTAAATGGTAGCTTCTTAAATCTTACAGGTTATGACAGAGAAGAATTAGTAGGCAGAAATCCTGGTATAATGTTACAGGGTGCAGAAACTGATAGTGAATCCATCATGTATTTATCTAAGCAGATAAAAAATGGATTACCTTTTAATGTTGAAATTTTAAATTATAAAAAAAATAAAAATAAATATTGGGTTCGTATCCAAGGCCAAGCACTTTTAGACTCCAACGGTCAAGTAATTAAATATTTTGCCATTGAAGAAGATATTACACTTGAGAAAGCATATAATCAAAAAATTATAGAATCAGAAAACAAACTAAATTCACTTATAGAAAACCTTCAATCAGGAGTTTTGCTAGAAGATGAAAACAGAAAAATTGTTGTAGTCAATAAAAAGTTCTGTTCTATGTTTAAGATTCCTATAGAACCTGAACTAATGAAAGGAGTTGATTGTGAAATTGCTGCCAATGACACCAAGCTTTTTTTTAAAAATTCAGATGAATTTAGCGTTAGAATTGATGAAATTTTATTAAGAAAAGAAAAAATAATTGCCGAAGAAATTGAATTGGTAGATGGTAGGGTTTTTGCAAGGAGTTTTTTGCCTATTTATAAGGAAGGAAAATATGCAGGTCATCTATGGAGTTATGATGATGTAACTATTCAAAAACATTACAAAGAAAGTTTAGAATTAGAAAAACAAAAATACAGCAACATTTTAGCGAACATGAATTTGGGCTTACTTGAAGTGGATAATAATGATGTGATTTTGTTTGCCAATCAATCTTTTTGTAATATGAGTGGATTTTCTTTATTTGATTTATTGGGCAAAAAAGCTGCGGAATTATTGTTAGATCCAAAAGATGTTAATATAATTAAAGAAAAAAGTTTGGTTAGAGAAAGTGGAATTTCAGATTCATTTGAAATAGCTATTCAAACTAAAGAAAATAAAACAAAATATTGGCTAATAAGTGGAGCTCCAAATTATGATTTAATTGGCAAATTAATAGGTTCTATAGGTATACATTTAGATATATCAGACCAAAGAAACTTAGAAATTCAAAAAGAACAACTTTTAAAACGATTAGAAAAACAAAACGAACAGCTTAACGAATACGCTCAAATTGTTTCTCATGATTTAAAATCTCCTTTAAGAAGTATTCATTCGTTAATTACTTGGATAAAAGAAGATAACGAAAAAGAGTTTAGTGATGAAACCTTGCAATATCTTAACATGATTGAAGGAAAAGTTGAAAAAATGGACCATTTAATTCATGGAATTTTAACCTATTCAAAAGTGGATACTGAAGATACAATAAATGAATCAATCGATTTAAATGATGTAATTACTAATTGTATTAAAATAATTCTTATTCCAGAAAACACTAAGGTGATTATTGACAATCAATTACCAATTGTTAAAGCAGATAAGTTTAGAATACAGCAATTATTTCAAAACCTAAACTGTTCATTCTACTTTAAAAAAATTGAAGATAAATTGCCAAATGATTTATTTTTAAAAGTACATCGTTCTTTCATTATCAATACCAAAAAAATTATTGATATTGAAGACAATAGTGTTCTTATCGCAAAAGATGTAATTCCAGTAAGTAGAGCAAATAGACCAGAATTAATGAAAAGATTGAATTTACTTTAATCATTTGTCGATATTTTAGGGTCATTAATCT
>NZ_CAXBFR010000048.1:0-20160 GCF_963975005.1 uncultured Flavobacterium sp. | reverse complement strand
GTTCTAAAAAATCATGAGTCAATTTCATATATGACTTTAAATTTTGCTGCTAACTTTCTTGGATTAGATTCTGCTGCAACTCCTTTTGGGTTGAAAGCTATGCAAAGTTTACAAGAAATAAATCAGGATAAAGACAAAGCAAGTGATGCCCAAATTATGTTTATGTGTTTGCATGCTGCAGGTTTAACATTAATTCCAACATCAATTATTGGATATCGTGCTGCGGAAAATGCTGCCAATCCTGCAGATGTTATGTTACCATGTATTATTACTTCGTTTATTGGAACAATTGCTGCTTTTATTATTGTTGGAATTCGTCAAAAAATTAACTTCAAAAGTGCTTCTTTAGTCATTGCGTTATTCACCTTAATTGGTGCAATTGTTGGATTATTATTTTATATCAATGGATTAAATTTAGTGGAGAAAAACTTTTTTACAGCTAATCTTTCTGGTTTGATGTTAGTTGTAATAATTGCCTTTACCTTAATATTTTCTTGGATAAACGAAAAGAAATTCACTGCCTTAAAAACTACGATTTTCGACTCATTTGTTGTTGGAGCAAACAATGGTTTAAAAACTGGAGTAACGATTTTTCCTTATGTTTTAGCTATGCTTGTTGCTATTTCAATGTTTAGAAATAGTGGTTTGTTTGATTTAATTTCAAATGGAATTTCATTTATAGCTTCTAACATGGGAATGAATAAAGAAATTACAGATTCTTTACCTGTAGCCATGTTAAGACCTTTTAGTTCTGGTGGTTCTCGTGGTTTTATGATTGATGCCATGAAAACTTATGGACCAGATTCATTAACAGGAAGATTGAGCAGTATTTTTCAATGTAGTGCAGAAACAACATTTTACGTGATTGCAGTTTATTTTGGAAGTATAAATATGAAAAATACAAGATATACGCTAGGAACAATGCTTTTAGTTGATTTAATCTGTGTAATAACTGCTATCTTTGTTGCTAGTTGGTTTTTTTAATATAAAATAACAAATATGCCTTTTACTGATTCTTTTAAAGATTTTTATACGAGATTTAAAACTAGTTTAACTGATGGAACTTTTGCAAAATTGACTTTTGCAAAAACTATTGGAAATACTGAACTAAAAAACATTTACATTCGGCCAGTTATTGATGGAGACGAATTAAAATTGGAATTAAAGTTCCGTTTTCAACAAGAAGAATTGTTTGAAATTCATACTGTTGATACAGCTTTTGATAGATTGATTCCGTTTTTAAACAATCCATTTTTGTCTGTAATTTTATTTACGATTGAATTTGATTTGATGTATAAATTAAACAAAAAAAGAGTTGTGAATTTATCTGATCAACATCCTACTTTTGGAAATGCTAATGAGGTTTTATTAGAATATTTAAATAGTGGAAAAACTATTACATTTTAAGTTGTTTTTTGTTAATTATCAAAACATTAAAGAAATAAAAAAATCCCGATTACAATTTGTAATCGGGATTTTTAAGTTAACTAAAAATCTATTTATTGCTTAATAAATTTTTGATTGTTTATTTCTTCACCATCATTTATTTCAATTATATAAACTCCAGCATTCAAAGAAGAAACGTTAATCGCTTGTTGCGAAACTTCTCCTTTTAAAACTGTTTGCCCTAATAAATTGATAATGCTATATGAAGCTTTTTCAGAAGGAACTCTAACATTTAACATTCCATCCGAAACTGGATTTGGATAAATCATAAAGTCGCCATCAATTTCATCAACATTATTGATTGTTAATGAATTTGGAGTACTTAACGGTACAATACTATTTGGTGCAAAGCCAGTTCCAATAATCCCTTTTACTGTAACTTGATCAATGTAAACTAAATCATCATTTGCAGAGGCATCACATTGAATTCTAAATTGTGAATTTGTCGCAAAATTGTATTGAGCTTTTGTTAAATTAACAGTAGCAGAATAAAAAGTATTATTACTAAAACCTGATCCACTAACATAAGTTGCAACAGTAGTCCAAGTTGAACCATTATAGAAACGTACCCAGAAATCTTCATTTGTATCCATAGAATTTGCATAGAAATAGAATTTGAATTCTACTGCATCATATGAACTTAAATTAAATACTGGTGAAGTCATTGCAGATGGAGTACCCGAATTATCTCTTACGTAAATAGAAGAACTTCCTTCATACGATCTTGTTCCTGAATAACGAGCACAATCGCTTCCGCCATCAGACCAACCATCCCATCCAGATTCGAAGAACCCTTCGTGTAATGTTGTTGTAGAATTTCCTGTTGATCCACCTGAAGTTGTAAATGTAACTGCATTACTAGATGAAGAAACATTTCCTGCAGCATCTTTAGCTCTTACACTATAAGTATAAGAAGTATTCGCTGTTAAACCTGTAATATTAGCTGAAGTTCCAGCAACATTTCCTAATAAAGTTGAACCTTCATATACATCATAACCTGTAACTCCAACATTATCTGAAGAAGCGTTCCAAGAAAGTGTCGCTGAAGTATCAGCAACATTTGAAGCCGTTAAACTTGTTGGAGCAGACGGTGCTTGTGTGTCTGCTGTTGAACCAGTAATATTTACAGTATAATCTTCAACTTGACCATAAGAAAATGCCTCACATGATGTAGGTACTCCATTATATTTCATAGAAACTCTCATTCTAGTTATTCCAGTTGAAGCAGAAGCTGGAATCGTAAATGAACCACTTGCTGGAGTTGCTGTTGAAGTTGCTTTTGTCCAAACTGTTTCATCAGCATCCGCAAAATCTCCATCTTGATTATAATCAATAAATACTGCATAACCTTCACTATAAACAGTTCCTGTCCAAGATGGAGTTATTGTTATTGTATTTGTAGAACCTTGAGCAACTGAAGTTGAAATTGAAGTAAAGTCTTCATATCCAGCAGTTCCAGTTGAAGTATTATTTATTGAACCAAGAACTACTTTTCCAATTCTTTCATCAGCAGTATTGTTTCCTTGCGAAGCACAATAAGTTGTAGAACCTACTAATGTTGTAACTGTTGCTGTATTACTTACAGCCGATAAATTTCCTGCGGCATCTTTTGCTTTAATTGTAAAGGCATAAGTTGTTGAACCTGCTAATCCTGATGCGACAGTTGATGTTCCGGTTACGGTTGTAACTAAAGTTGCATCTCTATATACATTATAACCCGTTACTCCAACATTATCAGATGAAGCTGTCCAAGATAAGTTTGTAGATGAAGCCGTTGTTCCTGAAGCCACTAAGTTTGTTGGTGCAGATGGTGCTTGAGTATCTCCAGCTCCAGCATAAGCAGCTCCAACTCCAACAGCATAAAATGCATTTGTTGTTGCTATAACTTCAGGAGAACCTGCTCCATATAAATCTATTGCAGCTTGAATTCCATAAGTTCTAGCATTAGCATAAGTTGAATTAGCTGATAAATATTGACTTTCTAAACGATAAGCAATGTTTGATGCTTTGTCCATCCCAATTCCTGCAACACTATAAGTACTTCCAATATCGTTAGTTCCTGATTTTCCAACTACTAAAATATAAAACCAGTGATTTAAGACACCGCTATTGGTATGAACTCCACAATAATCATTATTTTGAGTAGGAGTTCCACAATTAACATTAACCCAGTAAGTTCCACCATAAGTGTCTGGTTGACCTTCACTTTTTGGATTACTCATTGAACGTAAAGCTAAATGACCTGAACGTCTTTCAATATCTTCACCAATTAACCAAGTACTTTTTGTTGGTGCTGCATAAAATTCTACTGCTGCTCCCCAAATATCTGAAAATGCTTCATTCATTGCTCCTGATTCTCTTTGATAAGCTAAGTTAGCGGTATAAGTACAGACAGCATGACCAATTTCGTGAGCCGCAACATCTAATGAAGTTAAGATGTCAAAGTAAGTTCCACTTCCATCTCCATAAGTCATTCTAGAACCATCCCAAAAAGCATTATCATAATTTGAACTATAGTGTACATAACTGTTAATTGCTGCACCTGAATTGTTAAAACTGTTTCTATTGTGTTTTACGCCCCAATAATCAAATGTTTTTTCTGCTCCCCAATGTGCATCTAATGCTCCATTGTCTTTGTTTGCAGTAAATTCAGCTGTTGTCCAGTTATTATCATTATCTGAGAAATTAACTGCAGAAGCATAATTAGTGCTTGTATTTAAATCATATGTGTTAACACCGCTACCACGAGTTGCATCTTTTAAGATATAACTTCCTCCACTTAATGTTGTTTCAATTGATTGTGAACCGCTATATCTAGTTGAAGCTGTTCCTGCAACTAAAGTTTCTAAAGTGTTGGTAAGTTGTTTTGTTTTTTCAGTTGAAACTTCTGGAATATATTTTGCCTTTTTTGTTAAAGGGTTGAATGAAGAATGTCCGAAATTATTAGCATGTTTGATTGTTGCGTTATAAAAAACAACTTCTCCATTTTGAGCATCTACATACACATCTCCTCTACTTAATGGCTGTGAAGCATAAATATCAAATTTATATACTAATTTAAGTTTTACTTTTTCTTTATTATCTGTAACATTATCATTAAAAACAGGAATAATCATAAGTTCTCCTTGAGGTTTTTGATAATTTCCTGCTAAAACTGCTTCCTCTGGATTATCCCATAAATAAGAGGTTGCTCCAATTTGTCTTGTAGCATTATTAAAAGCAACTGAAGCACTAACTGATGGAATTATTTTAAAATCATTAATTGGATACATTTCTCCACTAATTGAAACTACTTTTCCATTTTTTGAATGTAACGTATAAGTTACAAATTCTACTTTAATTCCCTTGTGAAACAATTGAAACTTTTCATGAAAGAATCCTTTACTGTCTTGTTCTGAATAAACTGAAACAAACTCAGAATCATCTGACAAATTAAACTGACTTTTAAAAATATTCCTCGAATCTTTAGTTGTATAAGAAGAATTTTCACTGAAAACGACTAAACTTACTTGTCCTTTTTCATCAGTAATTTTTTTCTTCACATTTTTATCTCCCTCTTGTGCGGAAACAGTTAATGAGAATAAACTGAGGGCAACTATTGCCATCCAGCTTTTAGGTAAATTTTTTTTCATAATAAATCTGTTGTTAAATTAGTTAATAGGCTTTAAATTTTAAGATTTTAAATATATTAACAATATTTTAATATTTATTACGGTAAAACCACATTTTTTTTATAAAACCACTATTTTTATTAACAAATTATTACCAATAACACAAAAAAAGCCAGCAATAGCTGGCTTTTTTATAAGAAAAACATTTTTATTTAATTTAAAATCATTTCTGGAATATCTCCTTCAATAATTAATGTGCCTTCTGTAGCCTTTTTTATATCTTCAATGGAAACCCCTGGAGCTCTTTCTAATAGTTTAAATCCTTTTGGTGTAATTTCAATTACTGCTAATTCGGTTACAATTTTTTTAACACAACCAACACCAGTCAAAGGGAGCGAACATTTCTTTAACAATTTTGATTCTCCGGCTCTGTTTACGTGCATCATAGCTACAATAATATTTTCAGCGGAAGCAACTAAATCCATCGCACCTCCCATTCCTTTAACCATTTTTCCCGGAATTTTCCAGTTAGCAATGTCTCCATTTTCTGAAACTTCCATAGCTCCTAAAATAGTTAAATCTACTTTTTGACTACGAATCATTCCAAAACTAAAAGCAGAATCAAAGAAACTTGCTCCCGGTAAAGTTGTAATTGTTTGTTTTCCTGCGTTTATAATATCAGCATCTTCTTCCCCTTCAAAAGGAAATGGTCCCATTCCTAGAACTCCATTTTCAGATTGGAATTCTACTGCAATATCATTTCTAACAAAATTGGCTACTAAAGTTGGAATACCAATTCCTAGGTTTACGTAGTAACCATCTTTTACTTCTTTTGCAATTCGCATTGCAATTTGGTTTTTATCTAGTGCCATAATTATTTCTGTCTAACTGTTCGTTGTTCAATTCTTTTTTCAAACTTTTCTCCTTTGAAAATACGATTTACCATAATTCCCGGAATATGAATTTGATTTGGGTCTAATGCTCCTGCAGGAACTAATTCTTCAACCTCGGCAATTGTTATTTTTGCTGCTCCAGCCATAACAGCATTAAAGTTTCTAGCCGTTCCTTTAAAAATTAAATTTCCCGCTTCATCTCCCTTCCAAGCTTTTACAATGGCAAAATCGGCTTTATAGGCTAATTCCATTATATGCATTTTACCATTAAATTCTCTAGCTTCTTTTCCTTCGGCCACTTCAGTTCCATATCCTGCTGGTGTAAAAAAGGCCGGAATTCCGGCTTGTGCAGCTCTGCATTTTTCGGCTAAAGTCCCTTGTGGTGTTAATTCTACATCTAATTCTCCTGAAAGCATTTGACGTTCGAACTCGGCATTTTCTCCAACATAAGAAGAAATCATTTTTTTGATTTGTCTCTTTTGTAAAAGTAATCCTAAACCAAAATCATCCACCCCAGCGTTATTTGAAATACAAATTAAACCTGAAATATTCATTTTTACTAGTTCAGCAATACTGTTTTCTGGAATTCCACAAAGTCCAAAACCACCTAACATAATAGTCATATTATCTTTTATGCCTTCTAATGCTTCTTGCACATTATTTACTTTTCTATTTATCATAGTTGTTCTAAAATTTGCTTAAATGTATAAAAAAAACACCTTCTTTCAAAGGTGTTTGTATAATTTTAAAATTGTAACTCATCAATATCAGGGACTACTGTTTCTGTTGTGTCAATTACTTTTTTCGCAGTCCAACAATCTACTTTTATAGACATATTAGCGGGTTTCGGAAATTTTTCTTGAGAAAGATTTAATGATTTATCTTTATAACATTTATCCATAAAAATACCCCAAATAGGTAAAGCCATAGTCGCACCTTGTCCGTAATAAGTTCTTCTAAAATGAGCTGATCGATCTTCATTTCCAACCCAAACACCAGCTGCTAGATTTGGAACCATACCCATAAACCAACCATCAGAATTATTTTGTGAAGTTCCTGTTTTACCCGCAATTTCATTTTGGAGATTGTAATTATAACTCATAAAACCTGCACTACCTCTTCTTAATCTTGCACCTGTTCCTGCATCTTCTGTTACACCTGCCATTAATTTTATAACTGCATAAGCGACTTCTTTATTAACTACATCTTTTGTTTCTGGCATACTTTCAAAAATAACTACTCCATTTTTATCTTCTATTCGAGTAATTATTTGAGGTTTTACATACTGTCCTTCATTGGCAAAGGTACTTAATGCAGCAACCATTTCTTCTACAGTAATTTCTACAGCTCCTAATGCAATAGCCGGTCTTGCTGGAATTTCTGAAGAAACTCCTAATCTATGAACCATATTAACAACGGCTTCTGGTCCAACTCTATCCATTAATTTTGCAGAAATTGTATTTACTGAATTTGCTAAAGCTTTTTTTAAATTGATTAAGCCTCTATATTTTCCATCTGAATTTCTTGGTGACCAAGATTGTGTAATTCCCCACTTTCCTTTTGGCATTGTAAATGGTGAATCTATTATAGAGTCACATGGTGACATTCCTAATTGATCAATTGCTGTTGCATATACAAACGGTTTAAATGTTGAACCAACTTGTCTTGCTCCTTGACCTACGTGATCATATTGAAAATATTTTTGATCAATCCCTCCAACCCAAGCTTTAACATAGCCCGTTTGTGGTTCCATTGCCATAAATCCGGTTTGAAGAAAATGTTTGTAATAGATTATTGAATCTTTTGGTGTCATAATGGTGTCTCTTTCTCCGTTCCAAGTAAAGATTTTCATTTTAGTTTTGACATCAAATGATTTTAAGATTTCATCTTCTGACTTTTCATCACTTTTCATGATTCTCCAACGCTCAGAATTTTTCATAGCTCTTTTGATGATGCTGTTGGTTTCATCATCGGTTAAATTAACAAAAGGAGCATTTTTTTTACCTTTAGCTTCCTCAAAGAATTTTGCTTGAAGGTTTTTTAAGTGTTCTGAAACAGCTTCTTCTGCATATTTTTGCATTTTTGAATCAATCGTAGTGAATATTTTTAAACCATCTTTATGAATATCATAAGTTGTCCCGTCTGGTTTAGGATTTTCTTTGGTCCATTTTTTTAAATAATCACGTAAGTATTCTCTAAAATAAGTTGCAATTCCGTCATTATGATTTTCTAATTTGAAATCTAATTTTATAGGTTTTGCTTTTAATTCTGTAAATTTAGCTTCAGATAGATGTTTGTTTCTAACCATTTGTCCAAGAACTGTATTTCTTCTCTCTAAGACTAAGTGTTTCCTTGAATCACGATTTGGGTTAAAAAAAGATGGATTTGTAAGCATCCCGACCAAAACAGCACATTCTTGTGTATTTAAATCTATTGGCTTTTTGTTAAAATAAATTTTCGAAGCTGATGAAATTCCAATTGCATTATTCACAAAATCTACTTGATTAAGGTACATTGCTATGATTTCTTGTTTGGTATATTGTCTCTCTAAACGAACAGCAATAATCCATTCTTTAACTTTTTGAACTACACGAACCACAATGTTTTTTGAACCATCGGCTCCATGAAATAGATTTTTTGCTAGTTGTTGTGTGATTGTACTTGCTCCTCCTTTACTTCCTAATTTAAGAACTGCACGTAAAGTTCCTTTTGGGTCAATACCAGAATGTTCGTAGAAGCGTTCATCCTCAGTAGAAACTAAAGCATTTACAAGATCATCTGGAAGATCTTTAAATTTAACAGGAATTCTGTTCTGAATAGCAAATTTACCAATGGTTTTTCCGTCAGAAGAAATAATTTCTGAAGCAATATTTGAATTTGGATTTTCTAACTCATCAAACGATGGCATTTCACCAAAAAAGCCCCATGAAGCTAGAAAGAAAAAAGCTACCATTGCAATCATTGCATAAGTAAAAAGAATCCAAAACTTTTTTACATAATCAGAAAAATTCTCTTTATTGTTCTTTTTTGCAGTTGCCATATTCTATATTATTTTTTTTCAATTCTAAAACCAACTTCTGTAATACCTTCTAAATCCTCAACTCCTTTTACCTTGCCCGTTTCTCGATTGGCTTGTGTTATTGAAATTGAATAGTTACCTGATTTAGGAAATTTAAAATTCTCTTTAAACCAAAGTTTATTGTGTTTTGTGTCAGTAATTCCCTCTCCAAGTAGAGTTCCATCAGGGTTTGCCATCAAATACTCTAAAGTATCAACCTTAACTATATTGTTGGGCTGATCCATTTTTACAATTAAAAACAAATTATTAAATGCATAGTCATTGTTGTTTCTTATTGTAACAAACATGTTATACAAATTGATAGTGTCTTTTTGTTCAAACGAAAATTTTATTTCCTTCTTATTGGTCCATTTACCATCAAGATTTACATATTCGTCATAAAACCTTTCATCGTCACAAGAAGTAAAAATCACGATAAAAAATAAAAGCAAAATACTATTTCCCTTTAGGTTCATTTGGCTTCTTTTTAAAATTTTTCTTTCTTTTATTGTTGTTTTTGTTCTTTTTTACGGGTTGATCAAATCGTGTTAAACTATCTTGACCTACAACATTTTGATATGTTTTTTCAATTTGAGGTGCTGCTTCTACAACAAAATCTTCAAGTGAAGCTACACGTTCTTTCTTTTTATTTACTTCTAAAATTTCTTTTACTTGAGCAACAGGTAAAACATGCCAATGTGCTGAATTATTTGCATATGAAAACCACATTAATTCTTTAAAAATGTCAATTTTTTGACAAAAAGCATCTCCTTTTTCAGTGTATAATTTAGTTTCCATATCTGGAATATGCTTTAGTGCGTCTAAATAAGTATCTAACTCATAATTTAAACAGCATTTTAATTTTCCACATTGACCGGCTAATTTTTGAGGATTTAATGAAAGTTGTTGGTAACGAGCTGCAGAAGTATTCACACTTCTAAAATCGGTTAACCAAGTTGAACAACACAATTCTCTTCCACATGAACCAATTCCTCCAAGTCTTGAAGCTTCTTGACGAAAACCAACTTGTTTCATTTCGATTCTTATGCTAAATTCGCGAGCAAAATCTTTTATCAATTGTCTAAAGTCTACTCTATCATTTGCTGTGTAATAAAACGTTGCTTTTGATCCATCACCTTGAAATTCAATATCAGAAATTTTCATTTCTAATTTTAAACTAATGGCTAATTCTCTAGCTTTTACTTTTATTTTTTCTTCTTTTTCACGGCAAACACTCCAAATATCAATGTCTTTTTGAGAAGCTTTTCGATAAACTTTTGCTAATTCACCATCAGGATTTTCACTTTTTTTCTTCATTTGAATTTTTACCAATTCTCCTGTAAGTGAAATTATTCCAATATCGTGACCTGGCGAAGCTTCAGTTGCCACAACATCTCCAATAGAAAGTGTTAGTTTTTCAGTATTTCTAAAAAATTCTTTTCTACCGTTTTTAAAACGTATCTCAACCGCATTAAAAGATTCTTGTCCACCAGGCAAAGCCATGTTAGACAACCAATCAAAAACCGTTAATTTGTTGCAGCTATCGGTGCCGCAAGTCCCATTATTTTTACATCCTTTTGGTGTGCCATCTTTTGCACCCGTAGAACAGTTTGTACATGCCATAATTTTGAATATATATATTGATTGTTCCGATTAAAGAACTACTTGTCAAAAGTGTATTTTGAATGTAAAGATACTATAATTTTACATATAGTCTAATGATAAATATTTGACTAAAAACAAAACCTACTTACATTGAAACGTAAATAGGTTTTATAAAGTATGTGATTTTAAATTCTTCTTTTTAGAAAATTCTTCGCTTTAATTCAAAATTTTAAATAATTTGTCTGAAAGCCTAACTCTAAAAGGGAGTTCAAAAGTAATTTTGTCTCCAGCTTTAGCTTCAGAAGCTTCTTGTCCATTCACAAACATTTTTTCTAGAATTAACTCTTGATTTCCTGTTGTTGGTCCAGAAATTAATATTTTATCGCCAATATTTAGTTCTTGCTTTTCTATAGTAAAAAGTCCAACTTGAGCTTTTACATAATAATGATCTGTTTTACCAACTAATGCTTTTTTTACTTTTATTTTTTGATGGATGTCTTTTGTTTTACTAACAACTGCTAGTGAAACATCACTTAACTCACCTGAATGTTTAAATTTTAAATTTTCAGATTTTCCTTTTCTAAAGACTTTATTTCCAACTTGCAAGCCTTTTCTTAATTTGACTTGTTCTACTAAAGGTAAATGTGTTGTTTCTAAACATGCTATTGAACAGCAATTATCCATAGCTGCTTTACATTCATCACATTGAATAAATAATAAATGACAACTATCGTTATAACAATTGGTATGATTGTCACATGGTTTTCCGCATTGATGACATTGGGAAACAATATCTTCTGTAATTCTTTCCCCTAAACGATTATCAAAAACGAAGTTTTTTCCAATGAATTTGCTTTCCAAATTTTCTTCTTTAATTTGTTTAGCATATTGGATAATTCCACCTTCTAGTTGAAATACGTTTTTAAAACCTTGATGTTTGTAGTAAGCACTTGCTTTTTCACATCGAATTCCTCCAGTACAATACATTACTAGATTTTTGGTTTCTTTGAAATCTTTTAATTGTTCGTTTATAATAGGTAGACTTTCTCTAAAAGTTTCAACATCTGGAGTAATTGCTCCTTTAAAATGTCCGACTTCGCTTTCATAGTGATTTCTAAAATCAACTACAATTGTGTTTGGATCCTCTAAAATTTGATTGAACTCTTTTGCCCTTAAATGAACCCCTTTATTTGTAACATCAAAGGTTGCATCATTTAAACCATCTGCGACAATTTTGTGTCGAACTTTGATCGTTAATTTTAAAAATGAATGGTCATCCTGATCAACAGCCACATTTAAACGGATTCCTTTCATGAAATCATAAACTTCTAGCGTATCGCGAAAAGCTTCAAAATTATCTGCAGGCACACTCATTTGAGCATTTATACCTTCGTGGGCAACGTAAATTCGTCCTAGAGCATCAAGTGCATTCCAAGCTACGAATAAATCATCTCTAAATTTTTTTGGGTCTTCAATTTTGGCATACGCATAAAAAGAAAGTGTAAGTCGTTGCTTACCTGCTTCATCAATAAGTTGAGCTCTTTCTTCTGCGCTTAATGTGTTATACAGTTGCATGCTATAAACGTTTAAGTGAGAAAATATTTAAACAAATCCTAAATGGAAGGATTTATTTGCAAAGGTAAAAAAATTGATAAAAAATCAAATTTTAAATTCTAAAATAAAACATATTAACAATTTTTGGCACACCAAAAAAAAGCAGTATTTTTACGAAAAATAAATGCAATTATGAGTTCAGATAAAGAAGCCAAATTAAAAGCGTTACAGCTAACATTAGATAAATTAGACA
Organism: uncultured Flavobacterium sp.; assembly: GCF_963975005.1. Lineage (GTDB taxonomy): Bacteria > Bacteroidota > Bacteroidia > Flavobacteriales > Flavobacteriaceae > Flavobacterium. The sequence continues at coordinate 7,740 of NZ_CAXBFR010000048.1, read as the reverse complement.
AAACTTACGGAAAAGGAACCGTAATGAAACTGGGAGATTCTGCTGTTGAAGAAATAGAAACGATTTCTTCTGGTTCACTTGGTATTGACATTGCTTTAGGAGTAAATGGATACCCAAGAGGTAGGGTTATTGAAGTATATGGACCAGAATCTTCTGGTAAAACAACTTTAACATTACATGCTATTGCTGAAGCTCAAAAAGCTGGTGGAATTGCTGCTTTTATTGATGCTGAGCATGCTTTTGATCGTTTTTACGCTCAAAAACTAGGTGTTGATATAGATAATTTAATTATGTCTCAACCAGATAATGGTGAACAAGCCTTAGAAATTGCAGAAAACTTAATTCGTTCTGGTGCAATTGATATTGTTGTAATTGACTCTGTCGCTGCCTTAACTCCAAAAAGTGAAATTGAAGGTGATATGGGTGATTCAAAAATGGGATTACATGCTCGTTTGATGTCTCAAGCCTTAAGAAAATTAACTGGAACTATTCACAAAACGAATTGTACTGTTTTCTTCATTAACCAATTAAGAGATAAAATCGGGGTAATGTTTGGAAGTCCAGAAACTACAACTGGTGGAAATGCCTTAAAATTTTATGCTTCGGTAAGAATTGACATTAGACGTTCTACTCAAATCAAAGATGGTGACAATGTTATAGGAAATAGAACAAAAGTAAAAATCGTTAAAAATAAAGTTGCACCACCTTTTAGAACTGCCGAATTTGACATCATGTATGGTGAAGGAATTTCTAAAGTAGGAGAAATTTTAGATTTAGCTGTAGAATATGAAATTGTAAAGAAAAGTGGTTCTTGGTTTAGTTATGGTGAAACAAAACTTGGTCAAGGAAGAGATGCGGTGAAAGGTTTAATAAAAGATAATCCAGAACTAATGGATGAATTGGAAGTCAAAATTAAAGAATATTTAGCAGAAAATAAATCATAATAAAGAAGCCCGAAATTTTTTCGGGTTTTTTTATATATTTAACGCAACCTTTTTCAAAAATTTGAATCTATTAAATATAATACAATAACAAAATGAAGAAATTTGTTTTTTTTCTGATGATGATTTCCATGGTGGTTTCTTGTAGCTTGGATGACGAACCAAAATCTGAACCTGTTGCTTTGCCGATTGAATCTGTAATAATTCCTTCAGATTGGCCGTTAAATCAATTGGGTGCTATTAAGGTTACATATAAAAGACCAACTACTTGTCATTTGTTTAATGGTTTTAACTACCAATATACAGATGAGTTTACTAGAACAGTTAATATTGAAGCTATAAAACTCAATGATGATAATTGTATTGATGCGAGTGCTGAATCCTATGAAGTAGATTTACAATTCAAACCTACAGAATTTGGTATTTATCATTTTAAATTTTGGACTGGAGTGGATGAAAACGGAAATAATACTTTTTTAGAATATGATATAGACGTACAATAATTTAAATATAATTTGTCAATAGAGCAACTCATACATGAATGTACTAAGAACAATACTAAAGCAAAAGAGCAACTATATAGACTATTGTCTTCTAAAATATTTGCTGTTTGTTTAAAGTATTCGAGAAATTATGAAGAGGCTCAAGATAATTTACAAGAAGGGTTTTTATTGCTTTTTGATAAAATTCATCAGTTTAAACACAAGGGATCTTTTGAAGGTTGGGCAAAGAGAGTTGTAATAAATTATATTTTACAACAATACAGAGCTCAAAATATTTTTGAAATTGTTTCTGAAAATTATCCAGATGAAATAGAAGTAGAATCTGAAGAAGAAAACATTACATTAGATTTTTTAACTCGCATTATTCAAGAGTTACCTGATCGCTACAGACTTGTTTTTAACCTCTATGTTATGGATGATTATTCACACAAAGAGATTGCTGAAATGCTAAATATAAATATTGGAACCTCTAAATCTAATTTAGCAAGAGCAAAAGCCATATTGAAAGAAAAAATAGAATTGAACAATCAAATGTCAATTCCAAAAATTAAATGAAAGAACAAAAAAACATAGAACGTTTATTTCAAGAAAAGTTTAAAGACTTTGAAGTTGCACCTCCAGAAATGGCCTGGAACAACATTGAAGCTAGATTAAATGAAAAGAAAAAGAAAAGAAGAGTTATCCCATTTTGGTTTAAAATATCCGGGATAGCAGCCTCATTGTTTTTGGGGTTCTACATTTATTCTCTTTTTAATAGTCTAACTATTGAAAAAAAAATTGACCAAAATTCCATAGTTGTTGAAGAGAAAAATAATTCCATTCAGAATCAAAATGGTTTGAATACAATTGAACCTAATCAGAATTCGAAAAACTCTTTAGATAAGCAAAATAGTATTCTAACAGAAATCGACAACTCAGATAATTTAGTTAATAAAATAAATACCGATAAAAATACTATAAAGAAAGAAAGAGACAATATCCTTAAACCAACTGAAAATCTGTTGTCCTTTTCAAAAAAGAACAAAAAAGAGAAAACAAATATTAAATCAAACCAAGAAAATCAAAACACTAAAGGTTTTAGCAAATTAAACTTAATAGAATCTGATAGTGAAAAGATTGAAATGAATACTAATTCTAATTTGGTAAAAAATGAAATTGATTTTGATAAAATAAATACGATTAATAAAGATAAAAACAGTTCTATTGTAGCAGAAAAAAAAGCAAACAATACAACTCAAGATAGTTCTCTAGTTGCAAAAATTTCTGCAGAAGTTAATGCATTAGAGCAATTGCTTAAAGAAAAAGAGGTGGGAAAAAATGTTGAGGAAAAAGAAAAAGAGATGCGAAATAGATGGGCGGTAAGTAGCAATGCTTCGCCCGTTTATTTTAATTCATCAACTAACGGTTCTCCGCTAGATGCTAAGTTTGAATCGAACGAAAAAAGTTACAACAATAAACTAAGCGTTGGTGTTGGACTTAGTTATGCTATAAACGATAAAATAAGCCTTAGAACTGGTCTTAATACTGTAAATCTAAATTACAATACCAAAGGTGTTGTTTTTTTTCAAGATGCTAATGCAAGAGAGATTCAAAACGTAAGTAAAAACCAAAGAGGTTCTTTAATAAATATTGAAAACAAAAGCACCGAAATTAATTCCTCCGTTGAAATAAATCAATTTGGGAATGATGTTAAAAAATATGATGGCGAATTAAACCAACAAATGGGTTATATAGAATTACCTTTTGAATTAAGCTATAAAATTTTAGATAAAAAGTTCGGCGTTAATTTTGTTGGAGGTATGAGTACATTATTCCTAAATAAGAATAATGTTTCACTTGTTTCAAATGGAATGGATATTGAAATTGGAGAAGCTAATAATTTAAACAAAGTACATTTTAGTAGTAATGTTGGTCTTAGCTTCAAGTATTCATTTTTTAATTCTTTTGACATCAATTTCAATCCAATGTTTAAATACCAACATAATACATATACTGATAACTCTGGGAATTTTAAACCTTATTTCATAGGGTTATATTCTGGATTATCTTATAAATTCTAATTTTTTGGTTAAAAATTTTAGTTAAGTTGTTTCATTCTTTTTTTAAAGATGGAACTGAAAAAGCACTCTAGCCACGAGTGCTTTTTTATTATGAGAAACTAAAGGTCTTTTAAAATCGCTTCTCTTACCTGCTTTTTAACAACAACTTTATCTTCTATTTTTAATCCTTTAGTCTCCACAAAAGAATGAATATTCACTCTCATTCTACCTGTACTTCCGCTTAAAAAAGTAAATGAAAATCGTTTTTTATTATCTAAAAACGTCATTGGTACAATCGGAATTTGGTGTTCAATGGCTAATCTAAAAGCACCATCTTTAAATTCATCTAATACTATAGATTCATCATCAGGCACACCACCTTCTGGAAAAATACAAACACTAAGTCCTTGATTAATTTTATGTTGTGCCATTTCAAAAACCTTGAAACGACTTCTGCTATTACTTCTATCCACTAAAATACAGGTTCGTTTATAGAAAAATCCAAACAACGGAATTTTAGCTAACTCTGCTTTTCCAACAAAAACAAACGGATTATCTTTTACTATAGCCAACATCAACATAATGTCAGTCATTGATGTGTGATTGGCAACCAACATATAACTTTTGCCTTTTTCAAACTCTTGTTCTCTTTCGATTTTATAATAAAATCCCATTCCAAACAAAATGAATCTTGCCCAAATTCGAGCCATAAAGAAAAATATTGGATACGTTTTTTCACTAAGAATTGAGAGCACCAAAAAAGGTAGCATAACCAATATTGGAATAAACATTAAAATATAAAACCAAACACGCCAAAGCACCCAAAATAGTATTTTAAAAATCTTCATTTAATAATATTTGTAACCAAACTTTTGGTATTTTAATCAATCATTTACCTGCTATCCACTCTATCTTTTTTTTACAAAAAAGGATGCCGTTCCTATCAGGGTTAGGGATTTGTGTTTTGGGCTTCTCTAAAGTGGTTTCAAAAGTAAACAAAATAAAATTTAAACCATACATTCTAAATCTTAATACAAAACCTTACTTTTGTAAAAAAGAACATATACTTAAATTCTGAAATAAATTCAGAACAAGTAAATTCAACACAATATGGCAAAAATATTAACAGGTGTACAAAGCACAGGAACACCTCATCTGGGAAATTTACTAGGTGCAATTATTCCTGCAATCGAAATGACTAATAAAAGCGATGATCAATCGTTTTTATTCATTGCAGATTTACATTCCATTACGCAAATAAAAAACGGAGAAACCCTTCGTCAAAATACATATAGTACTGCTTCTGCTTGGTTGGCTTGTGGTTTAGATGTGAATAAAGTTACGTTTTACCGCCAATCAGATGTGCCACAAACTACTGAATTGTCTTGGTATTTAAGTTGTTTTTTTCCTTTCCAACGCTTAACATTAGCACATTCATTTAAAGATAAAGCAGATAGATTAGAAGATGTAAACGCTGGATTATTTTCTTATCCAATGCTTATGGCTGCTGACATTTTATTGTATGATGCCAATATCGTTCCTGTTGGAAAAGACCAATTGCAACATTTAGAAATTACTCGTGATGTAGCTTCTCGTTTTAACCATCAAATGGGAGAAACTTTTGTGTTACCAGAAGCAAAAATTGATGAAAACACTATGATTGTTCCTGGAACCAATGGTGGAAAAATGAGTAAATCAGCTAACAATTACATCAATATCTTTTTAGATGATAAAGCGTTGCGCAAACAAATCATGGGAATTGAAACGGATAGCACACCACTTGAAGAAGCAAAAAACCCTGATACTTGTAATTGTTTTACTTTATACAAATTATTAGCTTCACCAGAACAAACTGAAATAATGAGAGCCAATTATTTAGGTGGAAATTATGGATATGGACATGCAAAACAAGCCTTATTTGAACTAATTGTAGAGAAATTTGCAACTGTAAGAGAAAAATACAATTACTACATCAACAACACAGAAGAAGTAGATAAATTATTATTAGATGGTGCTGCAAAAGCAAGTGAAGTTGCTAATGGAGTTATTCAGAGAGTTAGAGAGAAATTAGGATATTAATTTAATTGTAATATAAAAAGGTCTTCGACAAGCTCAGACTGACATCTCGGAGTTCGATTGTTACATTGTAAATTAGAAATAGTGTTTTTCATATTTACCTATTCCCAATTGATTATACAAATGTCACACTGAGCCAGTTTGTGCTGAGGAGGAAGTAAAGTGCTTAATATTAAGCCGAGTTTCTACTAGCATTAATATTTCCAAATAACGAACGCGTTACTATTTTTTCATAAATAGCTATTTGTTTTTCATCAGGATTTTTGCTTTCTTTTAATTCTTTTATTTTCAATAAAGCATATTGTTGAATGGTTAAAAGTGGTAAAACAATTTTCTCACGTAGTTCCACTGATGCTTTTCCATCAGGATAATTTTCCATTAGTTCTTTGTAGCCAGAAAGTTTTAATAACAAACGTTTCGTTTCTAAAAATTCGGTGTAAATCAATTGCCAAAATTCTCCAAATTCTTTGTCATTTTTCATATAAGCCGTTAAAGGAAAGAACGATTTGCTCAAAGCCATCATACTATTTTCAATTAACGTTTTAAAGAATAAAGAGTTGTTGTATAAATCCGAAACTTTTTGCCATTCGCTGTTGTCTTCATAATTTTTTAAAGCTGTTCCAACCCCAAAAAATCCAGGTACATTTTGTTTTAATTGACTCCAAGAGCCCACAAACGGAATCGCTCTTAAATCAGCAAAATCTAATTTATCCGATTGATTTCTTTTGGATGGACGACTTCCAATATTTGTTTTGGCATAGTAATTCAGCGTACTCATTCGTTCTAAATAAGGAACGAACATATCATGATTTTTAAAATCTACATATTTTTGATAACTGATTTCTGAAAGATTTTGTAGAATTACTTTTTCGCCAGTAGATAATTCATTTTCGTTTTTAGTAAAAACTTGATTACTAGCTCCAGCACTCAATAAATTCTCTAAATTATAACGACAAGAATCTACCGTTCCAAAATTAGAACTAATGGTTTGTCCCTGAACCGTTAATTGAATTTGTTGGTTTTCGATTGTTGGTCCAAGTGAAGCATAAAATTTATTGGTTTTTCCACCACCGCGAGCAGGTGGTCCACCACGACCGTCGAAGAACATGACTTTTACATCATATTTTCTTGAAATTGCTGTAAGTGCTTCTTTTGCTTTGTAAATTCCCCAATTGGCCATTAAATAACCTCCATCTTTTGTCCCGTCAGAAAAACCTAACATTATAGTTTGCTCGTTTCCTCTTTGTTTTAAATGATTAGCATACGTTGGATTGGTGTATAATTGTTCCATGACTTTATCTGCTTTTTCCAAATCTTCAACTGATTCGAAAAGAGGTACAATATCAACTGTTGGATTTTGCCATCCACATAGATGAAACATACTTAAGGTTTCAAAAACATGCAAAGCACTTTCATTATTACTAATTATATAACGATTACAAGCTTTTTCACCATTATTATCTTGAATAGTTTTCATGGCTAATATTGAACCAATTGTTGATTTCGTAATTTCATCTTCAAAGTCATTTTCCTCTAAATCTGAAGTTACGTTTGATAAAAATTGAAGTTTTTGATCTTCTGAAAGTGATTGATAATTTTCTGGGAAAATAGTTTTCTTACTTGAAACAATCGCATCAAAAACACGGGAATGAATTCTACTATTCTGGCGAATATCTAAAGTCGCAAAATGAAATCCAAACAAGTTTATTTTATTCAATAATAAGTCAATTTCATCTATATAAAGCGATTGATGTTTAGTTGCAACCAACATTTTGACTTGCAGTAATTTATCTTTCAATTCTTCTAAATTGATAAAAATTTCACCTTGAGAATAAAAAACGGAACGATATAATTTGTTTTCTACATCCGCGATTATAGTATCTACACCTATGAACGTTAATTTTCTTTTTAAATTTCTGATATCAGTATAATAATTTTTTAAAATAGAAGATCTTAATCTATCTGCAACTTTTAAAGTGATTTCTGTAGTTACAAATGGGTTTCCGTCTCTATCACCACCTGGCCAAAAACCTAAATTTAAAATGTCGTTTTTAGGCAATTCGCCATCTAAAATATTTTTCTGAATATATTGCATCATTGCACCAGCTGTTTCATAAAAAACGTTCTCCAAATACCAAATTAGACTAACTGCCTCATCATAAGGGGTTGGTTTTTCTTGTT
>NZ_CAXBFR010000047.1:0-20432 GCF_963975005.1 uncultured Flavobacterium sp. | reverse complement strand
ATCAAAATCGCACTTAAGTACGATAAAGAAACAAAAGAATCTGTAATAAAAGATATTCAAAGAATTAGTAAACCAGGTTTACGTAAATATTCAGGTTCTTCAGAGATTCCTAGAATTCTTAACGGATTAGGTGTTGCAATTGTTTCTACATCAAAAGGTTTGATGACAGGTAAGATGGCAAAACAACTAAACGTAGGTGGAGAAGTAATTTGTTACGTATACTAATATAAAAGAAAAATGTCAAGAATAGGTAAAAATCCAATTGCAATTCCAGCAGGAGTAACAGTAGATGTTAAAGACGCTGTGGTTACAGTAAAAGGAAAATTAGGCGAGCTTACTCAAGAATTTTCTGATGTAACGGTAAAAATAGAAGATAACCAAGTTATCGTTGAACGTTCATCAGATCACAAAGACGAGAGAGCGAAACACGGACTATATCGTTCTTTGATCAACAATATGATTGTTGGTGTTTCTGAAGGTTTTTCTAAACAATTAGAACTAGTAGGAGTAGGTTATAGAGCATCTAATCAAGGTCAAAGACTTGATTTAGCTTTAGGATTCTCTCACAACATTGTACTAGAAGTTGTTTCTGAAGTAACAGTTGAAACTATATCAGAGAAAGGTAAAAATCCTTTAGTAAAATTATCATCATTTGACAAACAATTATTAGGTCAAGTTGCTGCTAAAATCAGAGCTTTTCGTAAACCTGAACCTTACAAAGGAAAAGGAATTAAGTTTGTAGGTGAAGTATTAAGAAGAAAAGCAGGTAAATCAGCTTAAAATTTAAGACTATGTCATTAACAAAAACGGAAAGAAGACAAAGAATAAAATTCAGAATTAGAAAGATTGTTAGCGGTACTGCTGCGCAACCTAGACTAGCTGTTTTTAGATCTAATAAAGAAATCTATGCTCAAATCATAGATGATGTAAACGGTGTTACATTAGTAGCAGCATCTTCAAGAGAGAAAGGTGTTACTAAAGGAACAAACACTGAAACTGCTAATGCAGTAGGTAAGTTAGTAGCTGAAAAAGCTCTTAAAGCAGGTGTATCTACTATCACTTTTGATAGAGGTGGATATTTATACCACGGACGTGTTAAATCATTAGCTGAAGGCGCAAGAGAAGCTGGACTTAAATTCTAAGATAATATGATCAATAATTATAAAAACGTAGAACTAGTAAAACCAGGAGGACTTGATTTAAAAGACCGTTTGGTGAATGTTAATCGTGTTACTAAAGTTACAAAAGGGGGTAGAGCATTTGGTTTTTCTTCTATTGTAGTTGTAGGTGATGAAAACGGAGTTGTTGGACATGGTACTGGAAAATCTAAAGATGTAGCAGAATCAATTGCAAAAGCAGTTGAAGACGCTAAGAAAAATCTTGTTAGAATTCCATTACAAGGACAATCAGTTCCTCACGAACAAAAAGGTAAATTTGGTGGAGCAAGAGTATTTTTAATACCAGCTTCTCATGGTACTGGAGTTATTGCAGGTGGTGCAGTACGTGCGGTACTTGAGTCAGTAGGTATTCATGATGTATTATCAAAATCTCAAGGTTCATCAAATCCCCATAATGTTGTTAAAGCAACTTTCGATGCGTTATTGCAAATGAGAAGTGCTTATACAATTTCAAAACAAAGGGGAGTATCTTTAGAAAAAGTATTTAAAGGTTAATAATTCAAGGAAAAAATGGCAAAAATATTAGTAAAACAAGTAAAAAGCAAAATCAATTGTCCTCTTACACAAAAGAGAACTCTTATTGCTTTAGGTCTAAAAAAAATGGGACAAGTTGTTGAGCATGATGACAACCAAGCTATCCTTGGAATGGTAAACAAAGTAAAACACTTAGTTTCTGTTGAAACTAAATAACATATACAGTTATGAATTTAAGTAATTTACAACCAGCGGAAGGTTCAACGCACAACCAAAATAAAAGATTAGGTAGAGGAGAAGGTTCTGGAAAAGGTGGTACCGCATCACGTGGACACAAAGGAGCTAAATCTCGTTCTGGTTATTCTAAGAAAATTGGTTTTGAGGGAGGGCAAATGCCTCTTCAAAGACGTGTGCCTAAGTTCGGATTTAAAAATATTAACAGAAAAGAATATCAAGGTGTTAATCTTGATACACTTCAAATGTTAGTTGACAATGGAGTAGTAACTGACACTGTAGATTTTACAGTTTTAGTTGATACAAGATTAGCGACCAAAAACGAATTAGTTAAAATTTTAGGTAGAGGCGAATTAAAAGCAAAACTTAAAGTGAGTGGACACAAATTTACTGCTACTGCAAAAGCTGCTATTGAAGCTGCTGGTGGAGAAGTAGTAATTTTATAACAAATAGTATAGTAAAATGAAGAAATTTATAGATTCTTTAGTTAATGTTTGGAAAATCGAAGAGTTAAAAAACAGAATTCTGTTGACTCTAGGATTGTTATTAGTGTATCGTTTTGGTGCTCAAGTAACACTTCCAGGTATTGATGCTACTAAACTAGGAAATTTAACTAGCCAAACCGATCAAGGTATTGGCTGGTTAATTGATGTTTTTACAGGTGGAGCTTTCTCACAAGCATCTATTTTTGCTTTAGGAATTATGCCTTATATTTCTGCATCGATTGTAGTACAATTGATGGGAATAGCAGTTCCTTACTTGCAAAAACTTCAAAAAGATGGTGAAAGTGGAAGAAAAAAGATAAATCAAATTACAAGATGGTTGACTATTGCAATTACTTTAGTTCAAGGTCCTGGTTATATTTATAATCTTTATTCAACACTTCCTCCTGATGCATTTTTATTAGGGTTTAATTCATTTCAATTTTTATTCTCAGCAGTATTAATCTTAGTTACAGGTACAATTTTTGCTATGTGGTTAGGTGAAAAGATTACTGATAAAGGTATTGGAAATGGTATTTCATTATTAATTATGGTTGGAATTATCGCTAGAATGCCACAAGCATTCATGCAAGAGATAGCATCAAGAACTTCTCAAGCAAATGGTGGTGTACTTATGATTGTAATTGAAATAATAATATGGTTACTAGTAATAGTGGCATGTGTATTATTAGTAATGGCTGTTAGAAAAATTCAAGTTCAATACGCACGTAGAACAGTTTCTGGTGACTTTGAACAAGATCTAATGGGTGGTGGTGATAGACAATTTATTCCATTAAAATTAAACGCATCGGGTGTAATGCCAATCATATTTGCACAAGCAATTATGTTTATCCCAGCTGCATTAGCAGGTTTATCACAATCTGATAATGCACAATCTATCGCAACAATGTTTAAAAATCCATTTGGATTAGTATATAATCTAGTGTTTGCATTATTAATTATAGTGTTTACATATTTTTATACTGCGATTACAATACCAACTAATAAAATGGCTGATGATTTAAAAAGGAGTGGTGGATTTATACCAGGTGTTAAGCCGGGTTCTGAAACTTCAGACTTTTTAGATAAAATTATGTCACTAATAACGTTTCCAGGTTCACTTTACCTTGCTTTTATCGCTGTGTTTCCAGCTATAGCTGTTAGTGTTATGGGTGTTCAAGGTTCATGGGGTTATTTCTATGGAGGAACATCGTTATTAATTATGGTAGGAGTTGCAATTGATACAATTCAACAAATAAATTCTTATTTATTGAATAAACATTATGATGGGTTGATGAAAAGTGGTAAAAACAGAAAAGCAGTAGCTTAATTATTTTATGGCAAAACAATCAGCAATAGAACAAGACGGAACAATAATTGAAGCATTATCAAATGCTATGTTTCGAGTAGAATTAGAAAACGGGCACATTGTAATTGCTCACATCTCTGGAAAAATGCGTATGCATTATATCAAATTATTACCTGGTGATAAAGTGAAACTAGAAATGAGTCCTTACGATTTGTCTAAAGCAAGAATCACATATAGATACTAAATCTAATAGCATGAAAGTAAGAGCATCAGTTAAAAAAAGAAGTGCCGAGTGCAAAATTGTACGAAGAAAAGGCAGATTATACGTAATCAACAAAAAGAATCCTAGATTTAAACAAAGACAAGGATAATTATGGCAAGAATAGCAGGGGTAGATATACCTAAACAGAAAAGAGGAGTTATTGCTTTAACATACATTTTTGGTATTGGTAATAGCAGAGCTAAAGAGATCTTAGAAAAAGCTCAAGTTAGCGAAGACAAAAAAGTTTCAGATTGGAACGATGAAGAAATCGGAGCAATTCGTGAAGCTGTATCATTTTTCAAAATTGAAGGTGAATTACGTTCAGAAGTTCAATTAAACATCAAACGTTTAATGGATATTGGTTGTAATAGAGGAATTCGTCATAGAGCGGGTCTTCCTTTAAGAGGTCAAAGAACTAAAAACAACTCAAGAACAAGAAAAGGTAAAAGAAAAACTGTTGCAAACAAGAAAAAAGCAACTAAATAATAAGTAATATGGCTAAGGCAACTACAAAAAAACGTAAAGTTATTGTTGAATCAACAGGAGAAGCTCATATTAGTGCAACTTTTAACAACATCATTATTTCTTTAACAAATAAGAAAGGTGAAGTTATTTCTTGGTCTTCAGCTGGTAAAATGGGTTTTAGAGGTTCTAAAAAGAACACTCCATACGCAGCTCAAATGGCAGCAGAAGATTGTTCAAAAGTAGCTCTTGACGCTGGTCTTAAAAAAGTAAAAGTTTACGTTAAAGGACCAGGAAACGGTAGAGAATCTGCAATCAGATCATTACATAATGGTGGAATTGAAGTTACAGAAATTATTGATGTAACACCAATGCCTCATAATGGATGTCGTCCTCCAAAAAGAAGAAGAGTTTAATCAAATATATTTACTATATTTGCACTCTTAAAAAAATATTTTAGTATAAACTAGATAGAATTACGATTATCGAAGGATTAGACCTGAATTCATAATCTCTATCTTAAACAATTAGAAATGGCAAGATATACTGGTCCAAAAACTAAAATTGCTCGTAAATTTGGCGAAGCAATATTCGGAGAAGACAAAGCCTTCGAAAAAAGAAATTATCCTCCTGGACAACATGGAATGTCTAAAAGAAGAGGTAAAAAATCTGAATATGCTATCCAGTTAATGGAAAAGCAAAAAGCTAAATATACTTACGGTATTTTAGAAAAACAATTCAGAAACTTATTCAAAAAAGCATCTGCAGCTTCTGGTGTAACAGGTGAAATCCTTTTACAACTTTGTGAATCAAGATTAGACAACGTAGTATACAGAATGGGTATTGCTCCTTCTCGTAGAGGTGCACGTCAAATCGTTTCGCACAGACACGTTACTGTAAATGGTGAATTAGTGAACATTCCTTCTTATCACATCAAACCAGGTGATAAAGTAGCTGTTCGTGAAAAATCTAAATCTCTTGAAGCTATCGATCGTTCTTTATCTAATGCATCTCAAGTTTATGAGTGGATTACATGGAACAATGATACTAAGGAAGGTACTTTCGTATCTGTTCCTCAAAGACTTCAGATTCCAGAAAACATTAAAGAGCAACTAATCGTAGAGTTGTATAACAAATAAAAATACACATTAAGCGAATTATGGCAGTATTTAATTTTCAGAAGCCCGATAAAGTTATCATGATCGATTCAACCGATTTTGAAGGTAAGTTTGAATTCAGACCTTTAGAACCTGGTTACGGATTGACAGTTGGTAATGCACTTAGAAGAGTTTTACTTTCTGCATTAGAAGGTTTTGCAATAACATCAGTAAAAATTGAAGGAGTAGAACATGAGTTCTCTACAATTCCTGGTGTAGTTGAAGACGTTACAGAAATCATCCTTAATCTTAAACAAGTACGTTTTAAACGTCAAATTGAAGATATCGATAATGAGTCTGTTTCAATGTCTCTATCAGGTAAAGAGGTGTTAACTGCAGGTGATTTTCAAAAATTCATCTCTGGTTTCCAAATCTTAAACCCAGATTTAATTATCTGTAACCTTGATAGCAAAACTTCAATTAATATGGAACTTACTATCGAAAAAGGTAGAGGATATGTTCCAGCAGAGGAAAACAAAAAAGCAAATGCACCAATTGGTACAATTTATACTGACTCAATTTACACACCAGTAAAAAATGTTAAGTATTCAATTGAGAATTTTCGTGTGGAGCAAAAAACTGACTATGAAAAGTTAGTTTTCGAAATCCAAACAGATGGTTCAATCAATCCAAAAGATGCATTAACTGAAGCAGCTAAAACGTTGATTCATCACTTTATGTTGTTTTCTGACGAAAGAATTACACTTGAGGCTGACGAAATTGCTCAAACAGAATCTTATGACGAAGAGTCATTACACATGAGACAGTTGTTAAAAACTAAACTTGTGGATATGGATTTATCAGTTAGAGCATTAAATTGTTTAAAAGCAGCTGAAGTTGACACTTTAGGAGACTTAGTGTCTTTCAACAAAAACGACTTAATGAAATTCCGTAACTTTGGTAAAAAATCTTTAACAGAATTAGACGAATTAGTCGCTGTAAAAGGTCTTACTTTCGGTATGGATTTAGCAAAATACAAATTAGATAAAGAATAAATTACTTCATATTTTGCTCTCCAATAGTGGATTGTAGCAAGATGAAGGTTAAATAAAAAGTCATGAGACACGGAAAAAAATTCAATCACTTAAGTAGACAAAAAGGACATAGAGCATCTATGCTTGCTAATATGGCTTGTTCACTAATAGAACACAAACGTATCAATACAACAGTTGCAAAAGCGAAAGCTTTAAGAGTGTTTTTTGAACCGTTAGTGACAAAATCAAAAGAAGACACAACGCACAACCGTCGTATTTGCTTCGCTTATTTAAGAGACAAATATGCAGTAACTGAGTTATTCAGAGAAGTTTCTGCTAAAGTTGGAGATCGTCCAGGAGGATACACTCGTATCATCAAATTGGGTAATCGTTTAGGAGATAACGCTGATATGGCAATGATTGAGTTAGTTGACTTCAATGAATTGTACAATGGTGGTAAAAAAGAAGAGAAAAAAGGAAGAAGTCGTAGAGGTGGAAAAGCTAAAAAAGCTGATGATACTACTACTGCTCCTGTTGCAGAAACACCTGCTCCTGAAACTTCTTCGGAAGAATCTACTGATACAGCAGAATAATGAATATCAATTCATAAATATAAAAAAGGATAAGCTAATTTTTAGTTTATCCTTTTTTTTTGGATTTTAGTTTTTAGAAGCAAAACGGTAGTCCTTATTTAGTCATGTATTTCCTGCTGTTCATTCTATCTTTCATTGCGAGGAACGAAGCAATCTTTTAATGAAACGATAATTTTCTCAACAAAAGGATGCCATTCCCATCAGGGCTAGAAGAAAAACTATTCGATTGTTTATAAACTTATTTTTTTAGAAAAAAGAATTATACTAAATTTGCAAAACAACACACATCAAATGCAATACACTACTAAACAAAAAGCCATCGTATTACTAGCAGATGGAACAATTTTTCACGGAAAATCAATCGGAATTAGCGGTACAACCTTTGGAGAAGTTTGTTTCAATACTGGAATGAGCGGTTACCAAGAAATTTTTACAGATCCTTCTTATTTCGGACAAATTATGGTGACAACCAATCCTCATATTGGTAACTATGGTGTAAGCTTAAATGATGTAGAATCAGATGGAGTAAAAATCGCAGGACTTATTTGTAAAAATTTTAGTTTCAATTATTCTAGACCAGACGCTTCTGAAAGTTTATATGATTATTTTGAAAAACAAAATATCGTTGCCGTTTCAGATGTTGACACAAGAGCTTTGGTAAGTTATATTAGAGATAATGGAGCGCAAAATGCAATTATTTCTACAGACGGAACATCTATTGAGGATTTAAAAACGCTGTTAGCTAATGTACCAAACATGAAAGGGTTAGAATTAGCTTCAACAGTTTCTACAAAAGAGCCTTATTTTTATGGTGATGAAAAAGCAACTTTTAAAATTTCAGCTTTAGATTTAGGGATTAAAACTAACATCTTAAGAAATTTAGCCAAAAGAGATTGTTACATAAAAGTATTTCCATATAACGCTTCTTACGAAGATTTAAAAAGTTTTAATCCTGATGGATATTTCTTGTCAAATGGACCTGGTGATCCAGAACCATTGCATCAAGCACAAAATACAGCTAAAGAAATTATAGCCAACAACAAACCTTTATTCGGAATTTGCTTAGGCCATCAAGTAATCGCTTTGGCAAACGGAATTTCAACGTATAAAATGTTTAATGGTCATAGAGGAATTAATCATCCTGTAAAAAACCTTTTAACTGGTAAAGGAGAAATCACTTCACAAAATCATGGCTTTGCTGTAAACAAAGAAGAATTAGAAAAACATCCAGATATGGAGATCACGCATTTACATTTAAATGATGATACTGTGGCTGGAATGCGAATGAAATCTAAAAACTGTTTTTCTGTACAATATCATCCAGAAGCAAGTCCTGGACCACACGATGCGGAATATTTATTTGATACGTTTATTGAGAATATAAAGAAACAAAACTTACAAGAAGTTTAATAATATTTAAACCTAACACGTTTTCAGAACTTGTTAGGTTTTTTTAAGAAATTTAAAAAAGAATAAGATTGTAACAATTTAACTAAAACGTTATCGTTTATAAGTTTATTGGCGTTTAAAATATAGAATGTTTAAATTTGTATACCGAATTTTAAAAAATCATTAAAAAATGAGCATAATTATCAAAGTACACGCAAGACAAATATTTGATTCTCGCGGAAATCCAACAGTAGAAGTTGATGTAATTACAGAAAACGGAGTTTTAGGAAGAGCAGCTGTGCCAAGTGGTGCTTCAACAGGAGAACACGAAGCCGTTGAATTACGTGATGGTGGAAAAGCTTACTTAGGAAAAGGAGTTTTAAAAGCTGTTGAAAATGTAAATACAGATATAGCAGCAGAAGTTGTTGGAATGTCAGTTTTTGAGCAAAATTCTATTGACAAAATGATGATTGAATTAGATGGTACGCCAAACAAATCTAATTTAGGTGCAAATGCAATTTTAGGAGTTTCGTTAGCGGTTGCAAAAGCAGCAGCAAACGAATTAGGAATGCCTTTATACAGATATGTTGGTGGTGTTTCTGCTAATACGTTACCAGTTCCAATGATGAATATCATCAATGGAGGTTCGCATTCTGATGCTCCAATTGCGTTTCAAGAATTTATGGTTATGCCAGTGAAAGCAAAAACGTTTACAGAAGCAATGCAAATGGGAACTGAAATTTTCCATAACCTTAAAAAAGTATTACACGATAGAGGTTTGTCAACAGCAGTAGGTGATGAAGGTGGTTTTGCTCCAAATTTAGAAGGTGGAACAGAAGACGCTCTAGATTCAATCAAATTAGCCGTTACAAATGCAGGTTATACTTTTGGGGATGATGTAATGATCGCTTTAGATTGTGCTGCAGCAGAATTTTTTGTAGATGGAAAATATGATTACTCAAAATTTGAAGGACCAACTGGAAAAGTAAGATCTTCAAAAGAACAGGCAGAATATTTAGCTGATTTATCAAAAAAATACCCTATCATTTCTATCGAAGACGGAATGGACGAAAACGACTGGGAAGGTTGGAAATACTTAACAGAATTAATTGGAGATAAAACACAATTAGTTGGGGATGATTTATTCGTTACAAACGTTGAAAGATTAGCCAAAGGAATTGCAAATGATACTGCAAACTCAATCTTAATTAAAGTTAACCAAATTGGAACTTTATCAGAAACAATTGCAGCTGTAAACATGGCACACAATGCTGGTTATACATCAGTAATGAGTCACCGTTCTGGAGAAACAGAAGATAATACCATTGCAGATTTAGCAGTAGCTTTAAACTGTGGTCAAATTAAAACGGGTTCAGCTTCACGTTCTGATAGAATGGCAAAATACAACCAATTATTAAGAATCGAAGAAGAATTAGCTGAAGTAGCTTATTTCCCTGGAATGAAAGCTTTTAAGCAGAAATAAAATAATATTGTCATGCTGAACTCTTGTGCTGAATCTATTTCAGTATGTTTCAGTATCTAAACCCTTCTAGAGTTTTAAACTTTAGAAGGGTTTCTTTTTTTATCTCAAATTCTCATTCAAAACACTCAAATTCTAAATCACTATAAATTCCTAACAAGGAAATGTTACATTTGTTTATCAATAATAAATAAATGAGAGCTAAAATACTACTATATTTTTTTTTAATCATTGCAACAGTTGTTCAAGCACAAGATAAAGTGCTAGATAGCTTGCAAAATGAACTAAAAAAAGCAAAAAACGATATTGATAAAACAATGGTTTTAAATGCTATTGCAGATCAATACAAATATTCTGATCCAACTAAAATGGCTGAATTCGGAAATCAAGCCTTACTATTAGCAAAAAAAATCAAATATAAAGTAGAAGAAGGGAATGCTTACTTAAACATTGGAACTTCAAACATCATTTTAGGAGATTATAAAAAAGCATTGGATAATTTTATTTTAGCTAAAAATATTTTTGAAGAGAATAATAATTCTGCCACAAATAAAAAAGAAGTGGCTCAAGGTTTAGCTAAAGCTTATGGAAGCATAGGAATTGTTTTTTCAGAACAAAGTAATTACGCAAAAGCTCTAGAATATTATCTAAAATCTGTGAAAATTTATGAAAGTTTAAAGGATGAAAGTAAATGCTCTAAAATCTACAATAACATTGGAGTCGTTTATAAATCTCAAAATTCGGATTTCAAAGCCTTAGAGTATTTTATAAAAGCACAAAAAATTCAAGACAAATTACAAGATGTTAATGTCGGAATCACTTTAACCAATATAGCAAACATTTACCTTAAACAGAAAAGTTTAGACAAAGCTTCAGAATATTACACTTTAGCGAAAAAAGCTTTAGAGAAAAATCCAAATCCAAGAGCTTTAGGAGAATGGTATAATAATAAAGGTTTGTATTTTAAAGAGAAAAATCAAGATAATGATGCTGTTTCAAGTTGGGAAAATGCTATGACTACTTTTACAAGTATTGATGATAAATTCGGATTAGCAGATACATATATTTTTCTAGGAGAATTTTATTTGGAGGAAAATCAATTAGATGAAGCATTACTTAATACAAATAAAGCATCGACTTTAGCCACTGAAATTAATGTATTAGAACAAAAAGCAGTTTCAGAAAAATTATTGAGTGAGATTTATGCTAAAAAAGGTAACTCAAATTTAGCTTTAGAACATTTTCAAAAATATAGTGTAGCAAAAGACAGTTTGACTAATGAAGAAAACATCAGAAGATCAGTTGAAGCTTCTATGAATTATGAATTTGAAAAGAAAGAATTACTACAAAAAGAAGAAAACGATAAAAGAGAATTGTTGCTAAAAGAAGAAGCCAAAAGTGCTAAATTAAAATTAATATTTGGAGCATTAATTGCTTTGTTGGTATTCGGAATTGGATTTTTAATTTACAATAGAGCACAACTTAAAAAGACTTTAACGCTACAAAAAGAATTAGCTGAATACGAACAAAAAGCTTTGCACTTACAAATGAATCCACATTTTGTATTCAATTGTTTGGGTTCAATTTCGAGTTTTATTGTGCAAAACGGAACAGATTCAGCCATAAAATATTTGTCTAAATTCTCAAAATTAATGCGATTGACTTTAGAATATTCTAAAGAATCATTAATTCCAATTGATAAAGAAATAGAAAGTTTACAAAATTATTTGGAGCTAGAACAACTACGATTTAATCACAAATTTAATTTTAACATTCAAAAAAGTGCTGATATTGAAGATGATGTAGCTTTGCCGCCTTTATTAATTCAGCCTTTTGTAGAAAACGCAATAATTCATGGAGTAATTCCGAAAAAAGAAATGGGAAATGTAACAATTGACTTTTCAATAAAGGATGATTCCCTAATTTGTACTATTTTAGATGACGGAATTGGAATTAATCAATCTAAATTAAACAAAGAAAATTCGGTTGTAGCACACAAATCAATGGCTTTAGATATTATCACCAAACGATTAGAAATGATTGCTTCCTCAATATCAAAAAAAGCAACCATTGAAATTGAAGAATTAACAGAAGAAAATAAAATAACCGGAACAAAAGTGATTTTGCATTTACCCTTACAATATATAGAATAGAATTTTTTGTAAAACCTTTTAACCTTTTAAACCTAAAAACTCATAACCTTAAAATTATGATAAAAGCCATATTAATTGACGATGACCAAAACCTTAGAGAAGGAATGAAAGGTTTGTTGGAACGATTTGCTCCCAATATAGAAATCATTGGTGAGGCAGATAGTGTTGCAACTGGTTTCGAAGCAATGGATACCTTAAAACCGCAAGTTGTGTTTTTGGATATTCAATTAAATGACGGGACAGGTTTTGATATTTTAGAACAATTGGCTGCGAAAAATGGAAATATAAAATCAAATATTGTATTCATAACAGCTCACGAACAATATGCCATAAAGGCCTTTCGATTTAGTGCTTTAGATTTTTTATTAAAACCAGTTGATCCTGATGAGTTGCAAAAAGTGATTGTAAAAATTGAATCCGTTTTAGAGAAAACTAACGATTATGCTCATATTGATTTGTTGTTGGAAAACATCAGAAAAAAGGTTGATAATTTTAAGCGAATAGCGCTTTCTACTTCAGATGGAATTCATTTGTTTGATGTTAGTGATATTATTCGATGTGAAAACGAAGACAATTATACCAAGTTTTATATTAAAAATAGTAAACCAGTTATGATTTCAAAAACACTGAAAGAATACGAAGAATTATTAACCGAACACGGATTTGAAAGAATACATCAATCACATTTGATTAATTTGAATTATTTGAAATCTTACATTAAAAAAGACGGTGGTTATGTTATTATGGCTGATGAAAGTCATTTGCCTATTTCACAACGAAAAAGAGAACGATTGCAAGAAATTTTAAAAACCATTTAGCGAATTCTAACTCAAAACAGCAGTTTACTCATTGAGTAACAATAAATAAAAAAAACAATATTAAATTTATATAAAATATTAAAGTCATGAAGAAAATTATACTCTTGCTACTTTTTATAACAGGAACATTATATGCACAGCCACCCATTGCACAACCTGATGATTTGATTGTTTGTGATGATAACGGAGCTAATGATGGGTTTGCATATTTCGATTTAACAGTTAATGAATCGCAAACTTTAAATGGATTAAATCCTAGTTCTTATAATATAAAATATTATAACACTTTAAGTGATGCACAAAACAATGCTGGTGCATTTGTAAATGAATCTAATTATTATAATTTCATAAATCCTCAAACCATTTATGTAAGAGTTGAAGAAAATGCAAACCCAACAAATTATGCAATAACAAGTTTTAATTTGATTGTTAACTTATTGCCAACAGCTTCGATAGGTTTAAGTTCTCCAATTTGCTCTGGTGATTCAACATCTTTAACAATTAATGGAACTCCAAATGCAACAGTTCAATATACAGTGAATGGAGCTGCACAAGCATCAATTACTTTAGATCCAAATGGTTTAGCAACGTTATCATTTGCTAACTTAACTGTTGATACTACAATATGTTTAGTAGATGTAACATCATCAACAACTGCCTGTACACAATCTTTAACTGCTTGTGAAACAATTTTAGTTAATCAAACCCCAAATATAATCCAGCCACCAAATTTAGTTATTTATGAAAACCCTTTTGATGGTTTTGCTACTTTTGATTTAACTCAGAATGAATTTATTATTTTAAATGGAATTAATACACTTTCAGTAAATGTTTTATATTATGGAAGCTTAATGGATGCACAATTTGGAGTTAATCCATTCTCAAATCCAAATTCTTATTTTAATATTTCAAATCCTGAAACAATTTATGTCAGAGTTGAAGATAATGTAACGGGTTGTTATGCAATTACTAATTTCGACTTGATAGTAATCGATTCAGTAAATGGTATCGTCTACATTCCAGATGCAAACTTTAAAGCTAAATTAATAGCTTTAGGAGTTGATACAAATACAGATGGAGAAATACAATTTTCAGAAGCTTTAGTGTCAACAACTTTAAATGTCTCCAATTCAAATATTGCAGATTTAACAGGAATTGAAGCGTTTACAAACTTGGCTACATTAAATTGTTCTATAAATAATTTAACTACACTTAATTGCTCAAGTAATTTTAACTTAACGAGTCTTTATTTTGTGGCTAATTTACAATTGCAATCTGTTTTTATTAAAAACGGAAGTAATGAAAGCAGTAATATAGATTCAGGTAGTTGGCTTGAAAATTTCTTAAGCAACAATAGTCCTAGTTTAGCTTATGTTTGTGTGGATCAAAATCAGGTAGCAAATATTCAATCATTAGTTAGTGGCTCAGTAAATGTAAATTCCTATTGTACAACAAATCCTGGAGGAAATTACAATTCAATCTCTGGAATTATTCAATATGATTTTGACAATAATGGCTGCAATGCTTTAGACAGTCCTGCTTCTTATATGGCATTAAATTTAAGTTTGAATGCAGTTTCAATAAATGGCTCAGTTTTTACAAATTTTAATGGAAACTATATTTACAATACAAACCAAACAGGAATATATGAATTAACTCCTAATCTTGAGAACCCAACTTTTTTCACAGTAAGTCCAAATCAGGCTGTTGTAAATGTTTCTGTTATTGATAATACAACAACAACACAAGATTTCTGTATCACAGCAAATGGGGTACATCCTGATTTAGAAATTGTAATCGCACCAATTACACCAGCAAGACCAGGTTTTGATGCCGTTTATTTAATTGTTTACAGAAATATTGGAAATACTACTTTAAGTCAACAATACGGAATTAACTTTTTCTATGATGAAAATGTATTAGATTTCGTGTCAACTACTTATGCAACATCGTCAGTTGGATCAGGTTCTTTAAGTTGGGATTATGCAAACTTAAAACCATTTGAAAATAGAAGTTTTTATGTTACGCTAAATGTAAATTCTCCAACAGAAACTCCAGCCGTAAATATTGGTGATGTTCTAACTTTAACCGCTTCAATTTTACCTTCAGCAGGTGATGAAAATACATTTGATAATTTGTTTCAATTCAATCAAACCGTTGTAGGCTCTTATGACCCAAATGACATTACGTGTATTCAAGGAGAAGTGGTTGCTCCATCTTACATAGGACAATATCTTCATTATGTAATAAACTTTGAAAATACTGGAACATATCAAGCAGAGAATATTGTGGTAAAAACACAAATAAATCCTGCTGATTTTGATATTGCTACTTTACGTTTAATGGAAGCTTCTCATAATGTTGCAACGCGAATTAACGGAAATATAATAGAATTTGTTTTCCAAACTATAAATCTAGACACAGGTGGACACGGAAATATATTATTGAAAATTAAGACTCAAGGTGATTTGCTAACAAGTGATATAGTAACCAATAAAGCTGATATTTATTTTGATTATAATTTTCCAGTGGAAACAAATTTTGCAAATACAACTTTTCAGGTTTTAAGTAATTCAGTTGTGACTATTGATAATTCAGTTGGTGTTTATCCTAATCCAGTAAATGATATGGTGAATATTAAAGCAAATACAGCAATTAGTTCTATTGAAATTTATGATGTTCAAGGAAGAATTGTCCATAAGAAAATTACAAATCAAAAAACAGAATCAATTGATGTCGCTGCTTATTCAAACGGAATTTATTTCTTAAAAATTAAAACCGAATTAGGAGAAAAAGTAGAAAAAATAGTAAAGAAATAATAAATTTGATTGTTTGTTATTACCCTTCTAGCGATCAAAAAACTAGAAGGGTTTCTTTTGTAAATTAAAACGATTAGGAAATTAAGAAAAGCAAGTTTTTTTCTACATAAAGCTAAATGTTTAAAGGCTTAAAACAATTTTAAAAGCATTATTGGTGATTAATCAATAGGAATATATACCAATTTTGCAATTTTATAGAATAATTAACGAAATGTAGTTCATTTTTCCTTTTTAATTAACAAGTAATTCTGTAATTTTGTGGGATTGATTAATTTAAAAGAAAAAAACACCAATACTATTATGTCAAAAACGGCTACATTAGAAATAGATGGCAAAAAATATGAGTTTCCAATAATTGTTGGAACAGAAAATGAAGTTGCTATTGAAATAGTTACATTAAGAAGTGCTACAGGAGCAATTACCATTGATCCAGGTTATAAAAACACGGGTTCGTGTACTAGCGAAATTACTTTTTTAGATGGAGAAGAAGGAATATTGCGTTACAGAGGATATTCAATCGAAGAATTAGCAGAAAAAGCTGATTTTTTAGAAGTATCTTATTTGTTGATTTTTGGGGATTTACCAAAAAAAGCAGAGTTAGAAAAATTCGAAAACGATATAAGAAAGCATACGTTAGTTAATGAAGAAATGAAAAACATCATTGATGGTTTTCCAAAAACAGCTCATCCAATGGGTGTTTTAGCGGCTTTGACTTCTGCATTAACAGCTTTTAATCCAAAACCAGTTAATCCAAATAACGAAAAAGAAATGTATGATGCTGTTTGTAAAACAATGGCAAAATTCTTAGTAATCGCTACTTGGACGTACAGAAAGTCAATGGGTTTACCTTTAAATTATTACGATAACACAAAAGGATATGTAGAAAACTTCATGCGAATGATGTTTGAAGTTCCAACACAACCTTATAAGTTTGACAAAAAAGTAATTGATGCTTTAGATAAATTATTTATCCTTCACGCAGATCATGAGCAAAACTGTTCTACATCTACAGTTAGAATAGTTGGTTCTTCTCACGCTGGATTATTTGCCTCAATTTCTGCTGGAGTTTCTGCACTTTGGGGGCCTTTACATGGTGGAGCAAATCAAGCGGTGTTAGAAATGTTAGAAGAAATTCATAACAACGGTGGTGATGTTGCTAAATATGTTTTAAAAGCAAAAGACAAAGATGATTCATTCCGTTTAATGGGATTTGGTCATAGAGTTTATAAAAACTTTGATCCAAGAGCAACAATAATCAAACAAGCTGCTAATGATGTTTTAGATGCCTTAGGTGTAGATGACCCATTATTAGACATTGCAAGAGAATTAGAGAAAGTTGCATTAGAAGACGAATATTTCAAAGCGAGAAATTTATATCCAAACGTTGATTTCTATTCAGGAATCATTTATCGTGCTATGGGAATTCCTGTTGGAATGTTTACTGTTCTTTTTGCAATTGGACGTTTACCAGGTTGGATTGCTCAATGGAAAGAAATGCGTTTAAACGGTGAGCCAATCGGAAGACCAAGACAAGTTTATACAGGTCATACATTAAGACCTTTTACTGAAGAGAAAGACAGATAAAACAAAAAAAAATCCCGTTTCAATTTGAAACGGGATTTTTTTTATGTCTTAAAAAAAGAATTAATCAGCTTGTTCGAAATTATCTTTTTTACCTCTTAAATCATCTATTTTATCCTCAGCTTTGTCGATTAAACCTGCAGCAGCTACTTTAGCAACTTCAGCTTTATCCTCAACCCATTCTGAAGCATCTTCTAATTTTTCTTTTGCAGTTTCAACAAAACCAGACACCTTTTCACCTACACCCATTTCGTCTAATTTTTCAGAGGCATCATCAATAAGCCCAGATGCTTTTTCTTTTAAATCACCAGCGACATCGGTTGCTTTGTCAATAACATTTTCTGCCATATCTTCAACCTTATCACTTACACTGTCTATAGTTTCTTTTGCTTTTCCAAAAAGTGAACTAAAAAAATTTGAAATTCCCATAATTAGTTTGTTATTTGTTTTTAGTTAATCAAAAGTAAAAAAAAGATTTATATAAAAATGTTATTTTACAACTATGTGAAAAATTAAACATTTTTATCGTTAAAATGCACAATCTGTTTTTTATCTTTGCATCTATGCTAAAAAGCAAATATATGTTACAATTAAATGTAAAGAACGAATCATCGCGATTAAGAGCAGTAGTTTTAGGCTCTGCAACGAGTAATGGTCCAACACCATCTGTAGAAGAAGCTTATGATCCAAAATCATTAGAGCATATCTTAGCAGGAACATATCCTGTAGAAGAAGATATGGTTAAAGAAATGGAAGCTTTTAATCAAGTTTTTCAAAAATATGATGTAAAAGTTTTTCGTCCAGAAAGGATTGAAAATTACAATCAAATCTTTACAAGAGATATTGGTTTCGTAATTGAAGACACTTTCATTAAAGCAAATATTCTTCCAGATAGAGAAAGAGAATTAGACGCTATTCAGTATGTAATAGATCAAATTGATCCAAAAAAAGTAGTTCGTCCACCAGAAGAAGTCCACATAGAAGGTGGTGATGTAATGGTATGGAACGATTATATTTTTATAGGAACCTATAAAGGATCAGATTATAAAGAGTACATCACAGCTAGAACAAATATGGCTGGAGTAAAGTATATTAAAGAATTGTTTCCAAATAAAATTGTGAAAGAATTTGATTTAGTAAAATCAAAAATTGAAGCCAAAGACAATGCTTTGCACCTAGATTGCTGTTTTCAACCAGTAGGAACTGACAAAGGAATCATTTACAAAAGTGGTTTTCGCGAAGAAGCAGATTACATGTATTTAGTCAAACTTTTCGGAAAAGAAAACTTGTTTCACATTACTAGAGATGAAATGTATAACATGAATTCAAATATTTTTTCAATTGCACCAGATGTTGTGGTCTCAGAAAAAAACTTCACGAGACTAAATACTTGGTTAAGAGAAAAAGGAATTACTGTAGAAGAAATTCCGTATGCTGAAATTGCAAAACAAGAAGGTTTATTAAGATGTTCAACTTTACCGTTGATTAGGGATTAAAAAGTTGTCATTTATCGGTTTTCAGTTATTTACTAAATAAATTGTTCAGAAATGAGTAGTTATCAAGATTTAGATATTTATAAAATTAGCTTAGCATTGTTTTATGAAATTCATCCAGCTTCATTACTTTTGCCAAAACATGAATTATACGAATTAGGTAGTCAAATAAGACGTTCGGCAGATTCTGTAAATTCAAACATAGTTGAAGGATATGGAAGAAATCGTTATAAAGCCGATTTTATAAGGTTTTTAGTTTTTTCTCATTCAAGTTGTTTAGAAACAAAAGGACATTTGATAAAGATTAATCATTTATATAAAGGATTAATTGCTGATAACGAAAGATATATTACAGATTATGATAACTTGGGAGCAAAAATATTCAATTTTATAAAATACGTTGAAAATAACTGGAAAACTTGAACTTTTTTCAACAGACAACAGACAACAGACAACAGACAACAGACAACAAATAAAACATGAAACAAACAACAAATTCAATCCTAATGATTCGTCCAGTTGCTTTTCGTATGAACGAACAAACAGCTGTCAATAATTATTACCAAAAAGTATTAGACGGATTAACTCCGGAAAATGTAAATGCAAAAGCGCAAGAAGAGTTCGATACTTTTGTACAAAAACTAAAAATGGTTGGTGTCGATGTAACCGTTGTCGATGATACTAAAAAACCAGACACACCAGATAGTATTTTTCCAAACAATTGGGTTTCTTTTCACGAAAATGGTGATGTAGCTTTATATCCAATGTTTGCTGAAAATCGTCGTGCAGAACGAAGAGAAGATATCCTAGATTTATTAGAAGATAAAGGATTTAAATTAAATGACATTGTTGATTATACGTCAGCAGAAGAAGACGAAATTTTCTTAGAAGGAACAGGAAGTCTTTTGTTAGACAGAGCTAATGGAAAAGCATATTGTGCTTTATCGCCAAGAGCTGATGAAGAATTAATGATTGAATTCTGCGAAGATTTTGATATGGGACCCGTTATTTTTGAAGCTTATCAAACAGTTGATGGAGAAAGAAAACTAATCTACCATACCAATGTGATGATGTGCTTGGGAGAAACTTTTGTTGTAATTTGTTCAGATTGTATTGATGATAAAAGCGAAAGAAAACAAGTCTTAAAAAGTTTAAAAGACGACGGAAAAGAAATTATTTTAATTACAGAAGATCAGGTAAATAACTTTGCTGGAAACATGCTGCAATTAAAAGGAACAGATGATAAAAGTTATTTAGTAATGAGTAAATCAGCTCATGAAAGTTTAACGGCAGAGCAAATTGAAAAATTAGAAAAACATGCTACCATTTTAAGTTCAAGTTTAGATACTATTGAAGCTTGTGGTGGTGGAAGTGCTCGTTGCATGATGGCTGAAATTTTTCTTCCTAAAAAATAAAGTTAAAAAATAATATAACACTAAAATTCCAAATTCCAAATGTTTAAATTGGAGTTTGGAATTTTTGTTTTTTTAGAATTTTATGAAGTTGTTTTAGCAATATTTCGAATCATTCCGCCAAAAATAAAATAGTGAAACGGAACTAAACTATACCAATAC
>NZ_CAXBFR010000046.1:0-20772 GCF_963975005.1 uncultured Flavobacterium sp. | reverse complement strand
TAATAAACTAAAAAATCAGTATACTAATTATCAAATTAGAAATGGCATGTATTATATACTTGCCCCTCAAAACGGATATATCAATAGAGCTTTACAATCAGGATTAGGAGAAACTATTAAAGAAGGAACACCTGTTGTTAGTATAATGCCTTCAAATTTTGATATTGCGGTTGAAACTTATATTTCACCAGTAGATTTCCCATTAATCAATAAAGGTGAAAAGGTCAGAGTTTGGTTTGACGGTTGGCCTTCAATCGTGTTTAGTGGTTGGCCTGGTGCATCTTATGGAACATTTGGTGGCATAATTGTAGCTAAAGAGAATTTCATTAGTGAAAACGGAAAATACAGAGTACTAATAGCACCTGATGCTTCTGAAAAAGAATGGCCTAAAAAATTAAGTATTGGAGCAGGAACACAAACCATTGCATTATTAGATTCTGTTCCAATTTGGTTTGAGATTTGGAGAACACTAAATGGTTTCCCTCCAAATTATTACATCACAGAAAAATCAATTACAGAAAAAAAATAACAATGAACAAAAAAATTATTTACCTAGTACTGTTCTTTACAAGTTTTTTATTTGCACAAGAAAAGAATTTAAAAGAGTTTTCATATAATGAATATTTAGGTTATGTAAAAAAG
Organism: uncultured Flavobacterium sp.; assembly: GCF_963975005.1. GTDB lineage: Bacteria > Bacteroidota > Bacteroidia > Flavobacteriales > Flavobacteriaceae > Flavobacterium. The sequence continues at coordinate 20,130 of NZ_CAXBFR010000046.1, read as the reverse complement.
TTTCACCCTTTAGTAAAACAAGCTAATTTAAAATTGAATGAAGCACAAGCTTTATTAATGCAATCACGTGGTGCGTTTGATCCAAAATTGGAAGCTGAATACAATGAAAAACAATTTTCAGACAAAAATTACTATTCTATTTTTAATGGAAGTTTTAAAATACCAACTTGGTACGGTATAGAAATAAAAGCAGCATTTGATAATAACGAAGGAATTTATGTTAATCCAGACATGACTTTGCCAAATAGTGGTCTAACTTCATTAGGAATAACCGTTCCAATAGGTCAAGGTTTATTCATAAATCAAAGAATGGCTGATTTAAAAAATGCCAAATTACAACAAACTGTAAATGAAGCTGAAAGAAATATAGAAGCCACTGACGTTTTACACAAAGCCTCTTTAGCTTATTTTGAATGGAAGAAAAACTTTAGCGAAGTTGTACTTTATGAAGATTATTTAAAAAATGCTATAACACGTTACAAGGGTGTTTTAAAATTAATTGAGCAAGGAGACAAACCTGCAATTGATAGCACAGAAGCAGGAATAACAGTAAAATCTAGAAGATTAAATTTAGAAAGTTCAAAATTAAAATTACAAAAATCCAGGTTAGATTTGTCTAATTATTTGTGGTTAGAAAATAACGTTCCAATAGAGTTGGATGAAAATCTACTGCCAGAAATGACACTCTCAAATACAATTAAGGAAACTTTAGAAATTAATAATTTAATTAATTTTGAAATCAACAATCATCCAAAAATAAATGCTTTATCTACAAAAATTGATATTTTAAAAACAGAACAAAAATTAAGTGCAAACATGTTGTTACCCAAATTAGATTTAAGTTACAATTACATTTCCGAACCTAGTGCTTTTGATAACTATAGATTTGAAGATTATAAGGTCGGTGTAAATTTTTCATTCCCAATCTTTTTACGAAAAGAAAGAGCCAAACTAAAATTAGCTAAATTAAAAGTACAAGATTCTGAATTTACGCTAGCATCAGAACGCGTTAGTTTGAAAAATAAAATTGAAGCACAACAGGTTGAAATTACTTCTTTAGAAAAACAAATAAGTATAAATACAGAATTAGTTGAAAGCTATAACACTATGCTTTCTGGAGAAGAACGTCTATTTACTTTAGGTGAAAGCTCAATATTTTTAATAAATTCTAGAGAAAATAGCTTAGTTAGCTCACAAATTAATGTGCTAAAATTAGAAAATGAATTCTATAATTCTATTGTTAATTTGTATAAAACGATTGCAAATCCTAATTTATAGGATTAAAAAATAAAAGTACTTCAACAAGCTCAGTGTGACAATTATTTAATTAATTAATAATATGTAAATATGAATCTATTATTTCTAAATTTAAAAAGTTACCAATTTAAATCCGAGATGTCAGCCTGAGCTTGTCGAAGGCATTTTTAAGCAAAAAAAATCCCGATTTACATCGGGATTTTTCTTTGTTTTTAAAAGAAATATTAAAAACGACCTCCACCTCTATTGTTGTCTCTGTCGTTATAACCACCTCTTCCACCACCACCTGTGTTTCCACCGCGGTTATTGTTAAAGCTTCTTCTTTCTCCTTCTGGTTTTGGCTCTGATTTGTTAACTACAATAGTTCTTCCATCAATTGAACCTCCGTTTAACTCATCAATTGCTTTTTGAGCTTCTTCATCATTTGGCATCTCTACGAAACCAAATCCTTTACTTCTACCTGTGAATTTATCAGAAATGATTTTTACTGAATCAACAGCACCATACTCTTCAAAATAACCTCTTAAATCTGCTTCCTCAATACTGAATGGAAGACTTCCTACGAAAATGTTCATCTAAAAATTGTTTTATTGGCACAAAGATAATCTTTTAAATAATACAAAAATCATTTATCCTACTTTATTTTTTAAAATATTTATATGAATATTTTTATTTATTAATTTGTAATCATTTGAATTACATGCAATTTACCATTTCATAATACTCCCTTTCTATTCTTTCTTGATGAGTTGGATGTGCAATTCTAACCAACTCTTTTATTCTTTGTTTTAATGTTTTTCCATATAAATCGGCAATTCCATATTCTGTAATTATATATTGGACATGCGAACGCGTTGTAACTACTCCTGCTCCTTGTTTTAAAAACGGAACAATTCTACTTTCACCCCTTTTTGTAATTGATGGTAATGCAATAATAGCTTTTCCTCCTTCACTTAATGATGCTCCACGGATAAAATCCATTTGACCACCAACTCCCGAATACATTCTACTACCAATGGAATCTGCACAAACTTGACCCGTTAAATCTACTTCAATTGCCGAATTAATGGCTACCATTTTTGGATTTTTGCGAATTCTGACAGTATCATTTACCGTTGAAGATTCTCTCATCTCTATAAACGGATTATCATTAACAAAATCATATAATCGCTTTGAACCCATTAAAAAAGTTGCCAATGCTTTGCCTCTTAATGTTCCTTTATAATTACAATTGATAATATCTTTTTCTATTAAATCTATGACTCCATCAGAAAACATTTCTGTATGCAAGCCTAAGTCCTTATGATTTGTCAATTTACTCAAAGCTGCATTTGGAATAGATCCAATACCCATTTGAAGGGTGCTTTTATTTTCTATTAATGATGCAATATAACTACCTATTTTTTCCTCCACAGGTGTAAACGGAACAACATCATGACCATATATTGGGACATTTACATCTACAAGAAAATCAATTTCAGATTCATGAAGAATTCCATCTCCAAAAGTTCTTGGCATTTGAGGATTAACTTGTGCAACAACTATTTTAGCCATTTCAATAGCCGCAATTGAAGCTTCTACAGAAACCCCTAAAGAACAATACCCATGTCTATCTGGTGGAGAAACATGAATAAAAGCAATATCTAAAGGCAATACATTTTTCCTAAACAACCTGGGCAATTCACTTAAAAAAACAGGTGTATATGAACCATTTCCTGCTTTTAACGTGTGACGAACATTTGCACCAATGAAAAAAGAATTTACATGAAAACTTTCCCTCAATTCTGGATTTGCATAACGGGCTTCTCCTTCAGTATGTAAATGACAAATTTCTATATTTCTTAATTCTGAAGCTCTTTCTGTTAATGCATTTGCTAGTATAGTTGGAGTTGCTGCAGCTGCTTGCAAATATACTCTATCTCCAGATTTTACAACTTTTGCAGCTTCTGCTGCTGTGACATATTTTGACATACCTAATAATTTTACACAAAGATAATTGCTAAAATATTGTTACAATATGATATTCCTCATCTTTAACGAATAGTTGTTAAATGTTTATAGTCCTAGCCCAGATGGTAACGGCATCCTTTTTTGTATCGTCCTTATAACGATACAAAAAAGATATAGCGGACAGCTGGAAATAGCTTCAAAAAAAAGGCAAAAATAAATTGAATAGAAAATTGTACTTTTGCATTTCTGAAATAGTTATGATTTACAAAACATAAATATAAATTTATATTCCCTCATGACATTCAATGTGACCTTTTAAAACAATAAATAACTACATATTAAATTTAGAATATGATAATTATAAAAACCCTTGAAGAAATTGAAATAATGCGTGAAAGTGCGTTAATCGTTTCTAAAACTCTTGGTATGATTGCAAAGGAAATCAAACCTGGTGTAACCACTTTATATTTAGACAAATTAGCCGAAGAATTCATTAGAGATCATGGCGCAGAACCTGGTTTTCTTGGGATGTATGGATTTCCAAATAGTTTATGCATGAGCCCAAATACACAAGTAGTACATGGAATTCCCAATAATACTCCGTTGGTTAATGGTGACATTATTTCGGTAGATTGTGGAGCTTTGAAAAACGGCTTTTATGGTGACCATGCGTATACTTTTGAAGTAGGTGAAGTGGATGAAGCAACAAAAAAGCTACTACAAATTACAAAAGAATCATTATACGAAGGCGTTAGAGCTACTAAAGTAGGAAATCGTGTAGAAGATATTGGAAATGCTGTTCAAGTATATTGTGAAGCTCATGGCTATGGTGTGGTTCGTGAATTATGTGGACATGGTTTAGGAAGAATGATGCACGAAGACCCAGAAGTTCCTAATTACGGAAAACGTGGTCGTGGAAAAAAATTAGTAAATGGAATGGTGATTGCTATCGAACCTATGATTAATTTAGGTACAAAAAACATCAAACAACATAAAGACGGTTGGACAATTACTACAGCTGACAATAAACCTAGTGCTCATTTTGAACATGATGTTGCAATTGTTGATGGAAAACCAGAGTTACTTTCTACGTTTGCATATATTTATGCAGCTTTAGGAATTGTGAGTAACGAAGAAGATGGATTGCGTCAGAAAGCTTTAGTACTATAAGCTACTATTAATCCAAACCATATAAGTCATTTAAGTTTTATCTATTAACTCTTAAAACTTATGTGATTTATATGTTTGAAAAAACCATGAAAAAAATATTCAAATTCATTCTTAATACTATTCCTAGACCTATCTTAATAAGATTAAGTATTGTGGTTCGACCAATTTTAGCTTTTTTACTGAAAGGAAATCGTTTCACAGATCCAATCGACGGAAAAAGTTTTAGCATGTTTTTACCCTATGGTTATGGAACACAACGAAATAATGTTTTATCACCGAGTACACTTTCTTTAGAGAGACATCGTTTGTTGTGGCTTTATTTGCAGAACGAAACCCCCTTTTTTAGTTCTGAAACCAAATTAAAAGTCTTGCATTTTGCTCCTGAACAAGAATTTTACAAGCGTTTTAAAAAACAATCAAACATTGAATATACTACAACTGATTTACTTTCACCTTTAGCAGATGTAAAAGCAGATATTTGTGATTTACCTTTTGAAGATAATCACTATGATATCGTTTTGTGTAATCATGTTTTGGAACATATTCCTGACGATACTAAAGCGATGCAAGAATTATATCGGGTTTTAAAACCTGGCGGAATGGGTGTTTTTCAGATTCCTCAAGATTTATCTCGTGAGGTTACTTTTTCAGATGATACAATTACTAATCAGAAAGAACGCGCAAAAATCTTTGGTCAATACGATCATGTACGCGTTTACGGAAGAGATTATTTTGACAAGTTAAGAAGTATTGGCTTTAAGGTTGAAGAAGTTGATTATACTAATACGATTTCACCTAAATTAGTGAAAAAATATTGTTTAGCCAAAGGAGAAATTATCCCAGTTTGTTATAAGTAATTTATTGAACCAAACGCTTGAAATTTTCTGTTTTAAATTGTTGCACTTTGTTATTTTCATCACGATAAATCAACAGTACATGTAAATCCTTATGTTTTTGAGCAAATTCAATTCCTTGTTTAATATCCAAAACCATAAAAGCAGTTGCATAACCGTCAGCCATAATACAAGTTGGCGCTAAAACAGTTGCACTTAAAACATTTCCTTTTTGAGGTTTTCCTGTTTTTGGATTTATGGTATGAACAAATTTTTCACCAGTAATAGAATCTGTAACAACTTTTCTGTAATTACCTGAAGTCGCCATTCCTAGATTTTCAATTTTAATTTTAGCAATTAAAGTTCTTTCATCAGAACTTTGTAATGGGTCATCAATTCCAATAATCCAATTTTTATTATTGATTGTGTTCTTTCCAAAACCTAGTAATTCTCCGCCAATTTCTACAATTCCGTTTTCAATTCCTTTTGATTTTAAGAAATCTGCGACAACATCTACTGAATACCCTTGTGCAATTGCATTAAAGTCGAAATAGGTTTCTTTGTGAAGTTTTGAAATGGTTTTGTTTGCATTTAATTTTACTTTATCAAATCCTACAAAATTCAATAAACTATCAACTTGTGTCTGATTTAAATCTTTTCTTTGATGACTTGGCCCAAAACCATAAGCATTCACTAAAACGCCAATTGTTGGGTCAAAAAGGCCATCTGCTTCTTTAAAAATTTGATTGGATGCTTTGAATGTTTCCACAAAAAAATCGTCTACAATTACAGTTGAATCACCATCATTAATTTTAGAAATCTTTGAATCATCACGATAGGTCGAAAGAGATATGTCAAAAGCTAGTAATAAAGAGTCAATTTGTACTTTCGAAACTAATTCTTCATTAGCAATATATTTTATATTGTAAGTACTCCCTTGTGCTTCTCCTTGAATAATTTGAAATGATGGTTCGTCTTTTTTACAAGAAACGAAAATTAAAATCAAACCTAAAAAACTAAATAATTTCTTTATATCCATTATAATTGATGATGTAATCTGATGAGGTGTAAACTGGTTTTTCAAAATCTTCTGCATTTGCTATTCCAACTCCCGCAAATAAGACTTTAGCATTTTTCTTTTTGGCATGACTTAAAAAAGTCTCTATAAATAATAAATTGGGTTCATCTGGATTTATTGGGTACGGAACCGCTTGAACCATCACAAAATGTAATGTGTTTTGCGTATCAACACAAATAAATTGAGGATGTTTTTTTAGTTGGCTATTGATTGCAATGAATTCAAACCCTTTTTTTTCAAGGTCTTTACCTACATGATTCATGGCGATTTGATGTAATTCTTGTTCTGAAAGTTCTTCCATAAAGCAAAGATAATAAAATTGAAAATGTAAAATTTAGAACAAATCATAAAATAAAAAAAACCGACTCATTTCTGAATCGGTTTTGTGTTTTTTAGATTATCCTCCAAAGTCATCAAATCTAATATTGTCTGGATCTAAACCAAAGTCTTCACCCATTTTTTGCACAGCTTGGTTCATCATTGGTGGTCCACAGAAATATAATTCAATATCTTCTGGCTCTTCGTGTTTAGATAAATAATTATCAATTACTACATTATGAATAAAACCAACAAACCCATCCCCTTCACCTTCAATAGATTCTTTTATTTTCCAATTATCTTCAGGCTGCGGTTCTGAAAGTGCTAAATAGAATTTAAAGTTAGGAAAGTCTTTCTCTAAAGCTCTAAAGTGATCGGTATAAAACAACTCTCTTTTAGAACGTCCACCATACCAATAAGTAACTTTTCTTCCCGTTTTAATAGTACGGAATAAGTGATATAAATGAGAACGCATTGGCGCCATACCAGCTCCACCACCTACATATAACATTTCAGATTCAGATTCATTGATAAAGAATTCACCATAAGGACCTGAAACTACAACTGGATCACCTGTTTTTCTTGAAAAAATATATGAAGATGCAACACCAGGATTTACTTTTGCCCATCCGTTAATATTTCTATCCCATGGTGGAGTAGCTACACGAACGTTTAGCATAATTTTTCTTCCTTCTGCTGGATAAGAAGCCATTGAATAAGCTCTTTCAACCAACTCATTATTATTCATTACTAATGGCCATAAATTAAATTTATCCCATTCAGCTTTAAACTTTTCTGGATCACCAGGATGTTCTTCTGGGTGAGCAGTAATATCTATATCAGCAAATTTAATTTCACATTCAGGAATTTCAATTTGAATATATCCACCTGCTTCATAATGCATATCGTCTGGTAATTCAACTACGAATTCTTTTATGAATGATGCAACATTGTAGTTTGAATAAACTTTAGCTTCGAATTTTTTAATTCCAAATACTTCTTCTGGAACTTCGATAACCATATCATTCTTAACTTTAACTTGACAACCAAGTCTCCAACCTTCAGCTAGTTCTTTTCTAGAAAAATGCGGCACCTCTGTAGGTAAAGCTTCTCCACCTCCTTCAGTAACGATACATTTACATTGAATACATGTTCCACCCCCACCACATGCTGATGGTAAGAAGATTTTATTGTTTCCTAATGTAGACAACAAAGTACTTCCTGATTCAACTTCAATATTACTTTCGCCATTAATTTTAATATGAACTGGCCCTGAAGGTAATAATTTTGCTTTTGCACCTAACAACATTCCCACTAAAAGGAATACTATTGTTAAAAAAACTAATACACTTAATACTATTTCCATAATCTTATCTTTTTCTGATTATATTTTAATACCCATAAAACTCATAAAACCAAGTGCCATTAATCCAGTGATTATGAAAGTAATTCCTAATCCTTTTAATGGAGCTGGTACATTTGAATAAGTTATTTTTTCTCTAATAGCAGCAATTGCAACAATAGCTAAAAGCCATCCAATTCCTGACCCAAAACCATAAGTTATTGCTTGTGAAATTCCTGTAAATGCTTTTTGCTGCATAAACAACGAACCTCCTAAAATAGCACAGTTCACAGCAATTAACGGCAAGAAAATACCCAAAGCACTATATAAGGCTGGAGCAAATTTTTCTACTACCATTTCTACTAACTGAACCATAGAGGCGATTACAGCAATAAACATAATAAAACTTAAGAAACTTAAGTCTATTGAAGCATAATCACTTCCTAACCATGCTAATGCTCCTGGTTTTAAAAGATAGTTATCTAATAAATAGTTAATTGGAACTGTAATTGCTAATACAAATACTACGGCAACTCCTAACCCAACGGCTGTCTTAACAGTCTTTGATACTGCTAAGTAAGAACACATTCCAAGAAAATACGCGAAAATCATATTTTCAATGAAGATACTTTTTACAAATAAACTTGCTAATTCTTGCATTTTTATATTTTTTTAATAGCTAAGCTATATTAGTTTTCTATTAATTTACGGTTTCTTGCACGTTGAGCCCAAATAATAAGCCCTACTACAATCAAGGCCATTGGTGACAACAACATCAATCCATTGTTTTCATATCCCATTGCGTATAATCCTGTTGAATCTGCAATAGTTGCACCTTTATGTCCAAGAATTTCAATTCCGAATAATTTACCAGAACCTAATAACTCTCTAAAGAAAGCTACCATTACTAAAATTACACCATATCCTAAACCGTTTCCAATTCCATCAACAAATGCTTTTCCTGGAGGATTTGCTAAAGCGAAAGCTTCTAAACGCCCCATTACAATACAGTTGGTAATAATTAATCCTACGAATACTGATAATTGCTTACTAACATCATATGCATATGCTTTTAACACTTGGTCAACCAGAATTACCAAAGCTGCAACAACTACTAATTGAACAATAATACGAATACGATTAGGGATTAAGTTTCTCATCAAAGAAACTATTAAGTTACTAAAACCCGTAACAACCATTACTGACAATGCCATTACAATAGCTGGCTTTAATTGAACTGTAATTGCAAGTGCAGAACAAATACCCAATACTTGAACCGTAATCGGATTATTGTCGTCTAATGGATCAACCAATAAAGATTTAATACTATTTTTTTCTGCCATGACTTATTTTTTTAATTTATCAAAATATCCTTGGTAATGTGCTAATCTCTCTGCAATCATTTCTGAAACACCATTACTTGTAATAGTAGCTCCAGAAATTGCATCAACATCATTTGGAGTAGCATTTGCTTTTACAACTTCAACACCAACAATTTTACCTGATTCATTTCTAATTTTTTTACCTACAAAACGATCTTGAAACCATTTTTGGGTAATTTCTGCTCCTAGACCTGGAGTTTCCCCTTTGTGATCAAACACAGTACCTTTTACAGTATTCATGTCAGAATCTAAGGCAACATAACCCCAAATTGCATCCCATAAACCAGCACCTCTCAAAGGGATGATGTAAAAACTTTCCCCATCTTGTTCTGCAACATATAAAGGATAAGTTTGTTTGTCTACAGGTTTTGCTAATTCTTCTTTTAAGTCTACGTTAAATGCATTAATATCTGGCTTTACTGAACCATCTTCACTTAATGAAAGTTGTTGTTTAACAACATCACCAAACTTTGCAGTTGCAGCTTCTCTATCTACATCAACTCCTACCGAAGCAAGAATGTTTTGCATTTTTTCTTTCTTTACATTTTCATCTTGTGCAGGTTTTAAGGAAGTCGCAGTAAAAGCTAATAAAGCTCCAACAACGATAACCATAATTCCGGCAAACAAAAATGTATATCCATTACTATTTCTATCCATGATTAAACGGTTTTAAGTTGGTTAACAGCAGCTCTTTTCTTTCTTCTGTTAACATTAGATTGAATTACATAATGATCAATAGTAGGAGCAAAAACATTTAACAATAATATTGCTAACATTATTCCTTCAGGATAAGCAGGATTAAAAACTCTAATTAGTATTCCAAAAACACCAATTAAAAATCCATAAATTACTTTTCCTGTATTAGTCTGAGCTCCAGAGACCGGGTCAGTTGCCATAAAAACAACACCAAAGGCTAATCCTCCAACAACTAAATGATTAAGTCCAAAGTTCATGAGAGCATTTGCTCCCCAAGCTTCAAATCCAAGCGCCATAATTGCAGCTCCAATAAATCCGCTCACTATAATTCTCCAACTGGCTACACCTGTAATAATCAAAATTGCAGCTCCAACAAGAATCCATAAAGTTGACGTTTCTGCAACAGAACCTGGAATATAACCTCCAAACATATCCATTGTATTGTAACCAACTTCTTTACCTGCAGCTAATTTACCTAAGATAGTTTCTCCTGAAATTCCATCGACAGTAGTCGCATCGGCAACCCAAACTTTATCACCTGACATAAATGTAGGATAAGCAAAGAATGCAAATGCTCTTGCTACAAGTGCAGGATTTAATATATTCATTCCTGTACCTCCAAAAGCTTCTTTACCAATTACAACTGCGAACACTACAGAAAGCGCTAACATCCATAAGGGCAAATCAATCGGCATAATCATCGGAATCAATAAACCAGTTACTAAGTAACCTTCATTAACTTCGTGACCTCTATATATTGCAAATACGAATTCGATAGCTAAACCAACTCCGTAAGAAACAATAATCATTGGTAATATTTTCCATAATCCAAATAAGAATAATGGCATAAATGTCATATCAGAACCTTCGATTTGAGAAAAATGTTGTAATCCTGCGTTGTACATTCCAAAAATCAAAGCTGGAACTAATGCTAAAATCACAGTAATCATTGTTCTCTTCAAATCTACCGCATCACGAATATGAGCACCTTTGTGCGTAGTATGATTAGGCACGTATAAAAATGTATCTAATGCATTAATAGCTGGTGCAAATTTTTCAAACTTCTCACCTTTACCAAAAGGCTTTTTAATTTGATCTATTTTATCTCTTAAAAATTTCATATCTATCCTACTTCTTTTATCATTAAATTTAAAGCTTTACGAATAATCACTTGAGCTTCTAATTTAGATGTGTTAGTATAATCAATCAATGCAAAATCTTCTGGAGCTACTTCATATATTCCAAGATTCTCCATTTTATCTATATCATTTGCGATACAAGCTTTCAATAATTGCATTGGATAAATATCCAGTGGCATTACATTTTCCATTTCACCTGTAACAACTAAAGCTCTTTCCTCTCCATTTAAATTAGTATTAGGAGCATATTTTTTTCCAGGCATTAACCATGACAAACCTGTACGTTGAGCACTATGAATACTTGGGCTTGCAAATGGCATCCATCCAAACATTCTATATTGATCACCTTCAGGAATAACAGTTACAGTATTGCTATAAAAACCTAGAAATCCTTTATAAGCAACTTTATTACCTGTAAAAATATCTCCAGAAATAATTCTAACGTTATCTCCTTTAATTTTTCCATCTACTAAATCGTTAATTTGAGCGCCCGAAATAATTGTATAATACTGTGGATCTTTAACTTCTGAACCCGAAAGCGCAATAGTTTTCGATGCATTAAATTTTCCGGTTAAGAAAAATTCTCCAATAATTGCGACATCTTGAGGAGCTACTGTCCAAACTCGATCACCAGCATTAATAGGATCAATTTTAGAAATCTGAACACCAACATTTCCTGCTGGATGTGGCCCATATACTTTGTGTATTGAAGCACCACTAACATTTTCTATCGCAGCTTTTCCTTTACCTTTTACCGATAAATGAACTTTTCCGGAAGTCAATTTTGCTAATGCGTCAATTCCTGCTTGAAATGCTTCTGTTTTATTTTCTAAAACGAAATCAACATCTGCAGCTAAAGGTGCTGAAGCAAAAGCAGAAACAAAAATTGCTTTTGGTGTGTCTGCTGAATTAGCAATAACATCATAAGGACGTTGATTGATAAATGGCCAACAACCTGAAGCTAACAATTGTTCTTTTACTTCTTGTGAAGTTAAATCTTTTGGGTTCTTTTTGCTATGCTCTAAGTGAATATCTTGAGAATCTGCAGTGATAAGAATTTGTAAAATAACTCTTTTATCACCACGTGTGATTTCTTGGATTGTTCCACTAACTGGAGAAACAAACTTTACTGACTCATCATTTTTTGAGTAGAAAATTATTTCACCTGCTTTAACTTTTACCCCTTCCTTAACAACCATTTTTGGTGTCATTCCGTGAAAATCAGAAGGATTAATAGCATAGACTTTCGAGCGGGAAACTACAGAAACTAATTTTTCTGCATTACCCTTCAATTTAAGGTCTAAACCTTTTTTAATTCGAATGTCTTTTGACATGTTTATTGAAGATATGGTTAGTACTATTTTATAAAACGAGCAAATTTAATCATTTACCAATATGCTTACCAAATATTTAACCATGTGATTTTGCTATTTAAAACAATTCTAAATAATTGTTTTTTAGGATTCAAGCATAATTATTGCAAAGTTATTTTTAGATTTACTAAATTTACACAATACTATACATAGTTTCATGACAAAATTACTCACCTTATTATTGATTATAACAGGTTTTACTAGTGCTTTTTCTCAATCACCAATTGAACAAGAAGTTATTCCACCCTATAATATTAAAGCTGTTTCATTTCACCAAAGAGACTCTGTTGCAACTCCATTCTTTAGATTAGGTGATGGTTTTGAACTACAGTTTGATGATTTATTTGGGAATGAAGCAGATTACTACTACACAATTACACAATATAGTTACGACTGGAAACCAACTAACTTAGCAAAAGTTGAATATTTACAAGGAATGGACAACCAACGCATTATGACATATGAAAATTCGTTCAACACTTTGCAACTGTATTCACATTACGTTCAAACATTTCCAAATCGTTTTAATCAAATTACAAAAAGCGGAAATTATATTGTAAAGGTGTTTAATGATGAAAAAGAAATTGTTTTTTCGAGAAAATTCATCATTTATGAAGACATTGTTTCTGTACCAGCAATTGTAAGAAAATCCAGAAATATTCAAACTGTTCAAGAAAAACAAAACTTGGACTTCACCATAAATTTAGGAGAAACAATTTATCAAAATCCGAAGCAAAATATTAAAATAAGTATTTTTCAAAATGCCAAATGGGACACAGCAAAACACAACATCGCACCTCAATACACAATTGGTAATGAATTGATTTACAGATACAATGAAGAAACCCAATTTTGGGGTGGAAATGAATTTTGGAATTATGAAAACAGCACTATAAGAGCAACAAGTAACTCTGTCTTAAAATATACTGCTGGAGACATTTACAACACTCATCTTTATGTAAATCATGAAAGAAAAAACAAGATTTACACCTATTTTCCAGATATAAACGGAAGGTTTTTAATTTATAATAGAGGAGCGGAAAACTCATCCATTCAAGCTGATTACACTTGGGTTTATTTTACGTTAGACGCAGCAACGACATTTACAAATAACAACATTTACGTTGGCGGAATGTTTAACAACTATGCCAAAATAGATGAATACAAAATGGAATACAACAAAGAAAGTGGCTTCTATGAAAAAGCAATTTTAATAAAACAAGGTTTTGTAAATTTCGAATATACTTTAACAGACAAAAACGGAAAAGTTGATAGCGAAAACGCCATTGACGGAAACTTCTCTCAAACAGAAAACCAATACAACATCATAGTTTACTACAGAGGAAATAATGATAGATATGATAGAGTAATAGGAAACGGATCAACTACATCAAAAGTTATTAAAAATTAATGTCCAAAAAAAAATTAAGACAATATAGAGGAACAAAATGTTTAAACTGTGAAACAGCATTAGACATTAGCGAAAAATATTGCCATCAATGTGGACAATTAAATTCGACCAAAAAATTAACAATTAAAGATTTTTTTGAAGAATTTTTATCTAATTTTTATGCTTACGATTCACGTTTAAGAAATTCAATTATTTCAATATTTACAGAACCAGGAATTTTAGCCAAAGAATTTAACGAAGGAAAGCGTCAAAAATATGCAAATCCTTTTCGTTTTTTTTTGAGCGTTTCTATTGTTTTGTTTATTACTTTTAATTTAAGCTCAGATGATTCAACAGATATTAATATTAACAACAATAAAAACCTTGAACAAAAAAATGATATTAGCAATGATAGCATAAAGTTAGAAACCGACCTCGTTAAACTTGATTTAGAATCAGTAGATAAATCAAAAAAAATTAATTACAGTAAAGATTCTATTTATACTGAAAAAGAACTAAACAAAAATCAAAACGGACAATTTTACAGATTATCCTCTTTTAAAAATTATCACACCAAAAACCCTGAAAAAAACACAGATGAAAGCTTAAAGGAATTAAAATTTGAAAACTCAAGAATAAATAAATTCTTATTCAATAAAGCTAAATTATTAAAAACAGATGATGTCAATAAAGAAATACTAGATTATTTCTATCAAAAACTTCCATTCTTAATCTTCTTGAGTCTCCCTATAATCACAATCATATTTTGGCTAGTTTACATTAGAAAAAAAATTAACTATACGGAACATTTAGTGTTTTCATACACTTACTTTACCTTTATGTTTATTTGTATGATTGTATTCAATTTGATTGATTTAATTAGTCCAAATTTATCAAATATAATGTCCGCTTTATGTTTTCTAATATTTTTCCCAATTTATTTCTATAAATCTTTAAGAAATTTTTACCAACAAAGTCGTTGGAAAACCATTTTAAAATTTGTAATTTTGAATCCATTATTCGGATTGTTTTTATTGATTTCAGCAACAATAATGATGTTTATAGGAATTCTTTTATTCTAAAAAAATGGTAACTCAAATAACAAGAGGTATTAAAATTTCAGTTTTGACTAGTTTTGAAGGCACTTACTTCAAGAACTACAAGATTCATTTTGCTTTTTCTTATCAGATTACTATTGAAAACCAAAGTAAAGATTCTGTACAACTAAACTCACGTCATTGGGAGATTTTTGACTCTTTGAACAAAAAAGAAACTGTAGATGGAGAAGGTGTTGTTGGAAAAAAACCAGTTCTAAAACCAGGTGAATCTCACATTTACTCTTCAGGCTGTTTATTAACTTCTCCAATTGGAGCCATGAAAGGTCATTTTAATATGATTAATTTCACTACAACAAGAAGTTTTAAAGTTGAAATTCCCACTTTTAAACTAAGTGCAACTTTTGCATTAAATTAGTTGAGATTCGATCTCAAAATAATTTGTATCTTTTCTAACATACTTTTTGAAAAATCATTTGTATTTTTGCATTCAACTAATTTTTCTACAAAAATAGTAGTGAAATTTCACAAAATTCTAACAATCTAATAACTATATTATGCCAAAAGGATTCTTTCATGTCCCAAAAGCGGTTAACGAACCCGTAAAATCTTACGCTCCAAATTCTCCAGAAAAAGCAGCTGTTTTAGCAGCTTATAAGAAAATGTGGAACGAAACTATAGATGTTCCTATGTATATTGGTTCTGAAGAAGTTCGAACTGACAATACAAAAACAATGTCAGCTCCTCACGATCACCAACATATTGTAGGGAAATATCATTTAGCTGAAAAATCTCATGTAGACGAAGCTATCGCATCTGCATTAGAAGCTAGAAAAAAATGGTCTCAAATGCCATGGGAGCACAGAGCAGCCATCTTTTTAAAAGCAGCTGAATTAATTGCTGGTCCATATAGAGCTAGAATTAATGCAGCAACAATGATTGCACAATCTAAAAATATTTTTCAAGCAGAAATTGATGCTTCATGTGAGTTGATTGACTTTTTACGTTACAACGTAGAATTCATGACACAAATTTATAACGACCAACCAACGTCAAATTCTGATGTTTGGAACAAAGTGGAATATCGTCCATTAGAAGGGTTTGTATATGCAATTACTCCTTTTAACTTTACGGCTATTGCTGCAAATTTACCTGCAAGTGCAGCATTAATGGGAAATACTGTTGTTTGGAAACCAAGTGATAGTCAAGTTTTTTCTGCAAAAATCATTATTGATATTTTCAAAGAAGCTGGAGTTCCTGATGGAGTTATTAATGTTGTATTTGGAGATCCAGTTATGATTTCTGACACTATTTTTGATCATCCGGATTTTGCTGGAGTTCATTACACAGGTTCAACTTATGTTTTCAAAGAAATTTACAAGAAAATTGGAAACAATATTCATACATATAAAACGTACCCTAGAATAGTTGGAGAAACAGGTGGAAAAGATTTCATCGTTGCCCATCCATCAGCTAATCCAAAACAAGTAACAACTGGGATTGTTCGTGGTTCTTTCGAATTTCAAGGACAAAAATGTTCGGCAGCTTCTAGAGCTTACATTCCTCAAAGTATGTGGCCAGCAGTTAAAGAACAATTAGTTTCTGATGTAAAATCTATGAAAATGGGTTCACCAGAAGATTTTGGAAACTTCATTACAGCTGTTATTCATGAAGGTTCATTTGACAAACTAGCTAGTTTTATTGACCAAGCTAAAAAAGATAGTGATGCTGAAATTTTAGTAGGTGGAAATTACGATAAATCTAAAGGTTATTTTATTGAGCCAACAGTTATTGTAACAACAAATCCAAAGTATGCTACAATGGAAACAGAACTTTTTGGACCAGTAATTACAATTTATGTATATGAAGATGCAAAATGGTCGGAAACCTTAAAATTAGTGGATGAAACTTCAGAATATGCTTTAACTGGAGCTATCTTTAGTCAAGATAGATATGCAACTTTAGAAGCAACAAAAGCTTTAGAAAATGCAGCTGGAAATTTCTACATCAACGACAAGCCAACCGGAGCAGTTGTTGGAATGCAACCATTCGGTGGAGCAAGAGCTTCAGGAACCAACGACAAAGCTGGTTCTATGCAAAACTTACTACGTTGGGTTTCACCAAGAACAATTAAAGAAACTTTCGTTACACCAGAAGATTATAGATATCCTTTTTTAGGGGAATAATTTTTAAGCAAGAAGTTTGATATATAAAAAAAGAGATTCTAAATTTAGAATCTCTTTTTTTATATATTTGAATTTCTAACTTACCAATCTATGAATTTAAAACTTTTAGTTTTTATTTTACTTTTTTCAAATATTATTTTTGCTCAAAAAAAAATATTAGTAATAGACAAAGAAAATAAAAAGCCTATACTTAATGTTGCTATTTTAATAAATGACACTGTAAAATACATATCGAATGAGGAAGGTATTATATTTATAAAAGATAAAGACATTAACAAAGAGGTAAAAGTAAAACATTTAATTTTTGAAAAAATAGAGTTAGAAAATTTCATCAATATTGATACGATTTTTTTAAAAGATAAGATAGAATCATTAAATGAAATAATTTTAACTAAAACAAATGAAAAAAAAATTGTAAAAACTGTATTTCCTCCAAACAGTATCTTATCTGAATTTGGGTTTTATAAAGGATGGTCTACAAAATTAGAATCTGAATACGCAACATTTTTAACGAATGAAGATAAAAAAATTGCAAAAATTAAGTCTATAATAATTGAATTAAAAAAAGGTCATTGGGTAAATAAAAAAAATTTAATGATGCCATTTAAAGTAAATTTATATTCTATTGATTCAATTAGCAAGTTACCTTGCAAAAGACTGTTAAATAAAAGCATTATTATTCAAAAAGAGAAAAACAATAATTTAGAAATAGATATATCTGAATATGATATTGATTTTCCAATCTCAGGAATTTTTGTGTCTATTGAAACTTTATCTGCTGAATTTTATGTAAAAAAAGGCTTTAAATATAATGTAGGACCTAGCTTTAAATATTTAAGAATAATTAACCATAAAAAAAATTATACTTTAAGAAAAGAAAATAATAAAGAAGAATGGGAATTAATAAAAACGTTTATTTATAATTTTGGTATAAAAATAATAAAATGAAAAAAATAATAGTACTATTTTTGATTGTATTTTGTAATTCAATCTATTCACAAGAAAAGGAAACAGAAAAAAAATTTGTTTATCCAAATAGAGCTTCTTTGCAAAAAATTATTGACTCACATAAAGGAAGTGTCATATATTTAGATTTTTGGGCAAGTTGGTGCAAGCCTTGTCGTAAAGAAATTAAAAAAATGAAAGGTATTAAAGAATATTTTAAAGATAAGTCTGTTTCATTTATTTATATTTCAATAGAAGGTGAAAAAATTAAGTGTGCAGAAGCTATTGAAAAAGATGGTGTTATTGAAGAAAATTACTTAATGTATGAATTAATTAATGATACAGGTTATAAAGAATTAGATAAAATAAATGCAATCCCTCATTATATTATCTTTAATAAAAATGGAGAAATGGTAAATTCAAATGCACCAAGTCCATCTCAAGAAAGCAAATTAATTAAGGAATTAAACAAATATCTAAATGAATAAAGTTAATTACACTTATCTATTAAGCTTTAAACTTCAAAGGCAAATGCACCACTTTTTTAGTTTCAAAAAAATCTTCTTTAAAATAATTTGATAAATTATATTCAGTAGCTTTTGGAAAACCTTCTAATTCTTTGGTTAAATCTCCACCTTTTAAATATAAAATTCCGTTTTTGAGTTCGTGTTTGTTTTGTTTTTTGATTTTATCTTTAACCCAACTTACAAAATCAGGCATATTCGTAACGGCTCTACTTACGATAAAGTCAAAATCACCTTTTACGTTTTCGGCACGCATTTGTTCTGCTTTTACGTTTTGCAAACCTAAAGCTGTTGCCACTTCATTAACTACTTTTATTTTTTTAGCAATAACATCAATCAAATAAAAACGAGTCTCAGGAAATAAAATCGCTAATGGAATTCCAGGAAAACCACCACCAGTTCCAACATCTAAAATATAAGTTCCTTTTTCAAACTGCTGAACTTTAGCTATTCCAAGAGAATGTAGAATATGTCTAGTATACAGTTCGTCTATATCTTTTCTAGAAATCACATTTATTTTAGAGTTCCAATCTTCATATAAGGCTTGTAGTTTTTCAAATTGTTCGATTTGAATTGGAGTTAAGTTTGGAAACTGACGAATTATTTCTTCCATTTTTTTAATTTTTAACAAAAATACCTATTTTAGTGAACAAAATAACAAATGTTTAGTAATCAATACAAAATTTAATAATTATCTTTGTATAAAATAAGAATACACACTAGTCTGTAAACTTAAATAATTTAGTATCAGATTACAAAAAAATAAATTAATACAAAATAAATGAATACAAATTCACCAACATTTTCAAATAACGACTCTATGAAGTTCTTTAGAACTTTAAACAAGAGAGTTAATGAATATTTCAAAGAAAATAAAATACAAAAAACTGGAAACTGGAAGTTACATTTAAAAACAATTGTAATGTTTACCATTTTCTTAGCACCTTATTTTTTCTTATTGACGATGCAAATGCCAATTTGGGCTTATCTTTTAGTAAACATTGTTATTGGAATTGGAATGGCTGGTGTTGGAATGAACGTAATGCACGATGGAAATCACGGTTCATATTCATCTAAAGGATGGTTAAACAAAATCATGGGTGGAAGCATTTATATCTTAGCTGGAAATGTTTACAATTGGCAAGTACAACACAATGTTTTGCATCATACTTATACTAACATTCACGGTCATGATGAAGATTTAGACGCAGGTAGAGTAATGCGTTTTACAAAGCAAGCGGATTGGAAATACTTTCACAAATTTCAACATATTTATTCTGTTTTTTTATACGGTTTATTAACGTTCAACTGGGCAATCACAACTGATTTCCTTCAAATGAAGCGTTATTTAAAAATAGTAAATGGTGTGCCACTGCTAAGGACAATGATTTTGCAATGGGTAATATATGGATAAACACTCAATTCTTACAATCATTATATGAAGGTAAAATAAAATCTTTTCTAGATAAAGGAGAAACACCAGAAATAAATT
>NZ_CAXBFR010000045.1:0-20909 GCF_963975005.1 uncultured Flavobacterium sp. | reverse complement strand
CGAAGTTAGAAGCCGAAATGGAACGCGTTAAACATGATTTAGATACTATAATTGACTATACAATAGCTTTTTTCCAGATGTTGAAAGACAAGTATGGTAAAGGCAAAGAACGTCAAACCGAATTAAGAAGTTTTGAAAATATTGAAGCTACAAAAGTGGTTTTAAGAAACACAAAACTTTACGTGAATAAAGAAGAAGGTTTCTTAGGAACAGGTTTAAAGAAAGATGAATATGTAGCTGATTGTTCTGATATTGATGATGTAATTGTGTTCTTGAGAGATGGAAGAATGGTAGTTACAAAAGTTGATGAAAAGAAATTTATTGGAAAAGACATTATTCATATTGCTATTTTTGATAAAAATGATAAGCGTACAATTTATAATGTGATTTATCGTGATGGAAAAAACGGTGCTTCATTTGTAAAACGTTTTAATGTTTCAAGCATTACTCGTGATAAAGAGTATCATTTATCACAAGAAAAACCAGGGTCACAAATTTTATATTTTTCAGCAAATCCAAATGGTGAAGCCGAAACAATAACGATACTTTTACGCCAAGTAGGAAGTGTTAAAAAACTGAAATGGGATTTAGATTTTACAGATATTTTAATCAAAGGAAGAAGTTCAAAAGGAAATACAGTAACAAAATATCCAATCAAGAAAATTGAATTAAAAGAGAAAGGAATTTCAACATTAAGACCAAGAAAAGTTTGGTTTGATGATACGGTTCAAAGATTAAACGTGGATGGAAGAGGTGAGTTGTTAGGTGAATTTAGACCAAATGATAGATTGTTGATTATAAATCAGGCAGGTAAGCTAAAAACTATTATTCCTGAATTGACAACGCACTTTGATTCAGACATGATTGTGATGGAAAAATGGAATCCAAACAAACCAATTTCTGCTATTTATTATGATGGTGAAAAAGAACGTTATTACATAAAACGTTTCTTGGTGGAAAATGAAAATAAGGAAGAAATTTTTATTTCAGAGCACGAAAAGTCTCAATTAGAGATTGTTTCAACCGATTGGAAACCTTTGGCTGAGGTGGTTTTTGCTAAAGTAAAAGGAGAACAAAAAGAAACGTTACAAGTTAATATCGAAGATTTCATTGCTTTAAAGGGAATAAAAGCTCAAGGAAACCAATTGACTACTGATAAAGTGAAACAAATCAATTTATTAGAGCCAATTCCTTATGAAGAACCAATTCCTGAAGTTCCTGAAGAAATAGAAGTTGAAGGAGAAGACAATGTGTCTGAGGATATAAAAACTGATTTAGAAGATGATGGTCAAATTACATTATCATTGGATTAAAACAATGAACATTCTTAATTTTTAATTGTTAATAAAGCCACTTATATTGTTGATAACTGAAAAATAATACATTGTTTTATTGACTGTTATTGGTAATAAAACATTTATTTTTACTGTTAATAAGTACAATTTTAAATCTAAATATCATGAAAGGTCTAAAGCTTAAATATATTTTTTTATTTGTTTTTACTTTTTTTAGCATTTTAACTACAAATGCACAAGATCCTAAATTACAAAAAGAGATTATTAATAAGCTAAACGAAGTTCATAAACCAACTTTTAAAACACGCGACTCTTTAGCTTCTATATATAAGGTTATTTATGAAAAAATAAGTTATACTACAGATACTATTATTAAGAATAATTTATTTAAAAAAATTGATGAACTAGATGTTCTTACTGATAAAAATACGGCTAAAGAATTAGATAATGAATTTGGTTTTATTAGACAATTTCCTTCTAATCAAATATCTTTAGATGTATTGCTCCACAAAATAACTAAACGGGAAGCAACAGATAAATATGAAGCTTTTAATGCCTTATATAGTTCGTTATCTTTTGATTTACAAAACAGCCCAAAAGGATTGCAATTAAAAGAACAATTAGTTAATTTTAAAAACAGCAATATTGGTATTGATGCTCCTGATTTTGTTGTTAAAGATATTAGAAATGCAACTTTGAGTTTATCCTCATTTAAGAATAATAAATATATTTTATTAACTTTTGGAAATACTACCTCGCAGTCTTGTATTGATGAAAATGCTTATTTAAAAGAAGTTTTCCAAAAGTATAATCAAAATGGATTAGAAGTTATAAATATTGCTATTGATGATAATATGGAGATTTTAAGAAAGTCAGTTATAGCTCAAAAAATTGAGGTATTTAAAAATATTCCTTTAATTTCTAATGATGTCCCTTTATTAGAAAACTATTTTGTTTATTCAATTCCACAAAAAATTCTAATAGATAAAAATGGTGTCATTATTGGTAGATGGCGTGGTTCAAATAGCACTACTAAAAAAGAACTCAATTTAGTTTTGGGTAATTTGTTTAAAGTTGTGGCAAGTTCTAATTCTGTTCATTAAATTCATATAAATACATATATTATAATTTAAACTTCTCTTACTGGGGAAGTTTTTTTTTGATTTAGAATCAACAAAAATTAATTAATTTTTAAATGATGTTATATTAAGATAGTAACCTTTTCATAATTTATTGTTTTGGTTTTCATAAAACTGAGTTTACTTTTTGTTTACACAGTTAAGGTAATTTTGAAGAAACAAAAAACAACAAACTACTTTTTATGAAAACAAATTTTAAAGCTTTACTATTTTTAGCTACTACATTTACAGTCCTTTCTTGTAATCAAGATGATGATACTGTTTCTGCCACAGCAGTTAATGAAAATGTCTCTTTTGCAAACCATTCGGCTACAGCCCCTTTTTTAGCCAGAAAAACTGGATTTGAGAATTTAGAAATATATTCCCTAGTAAGTTCAGGAGACCAATTGTCAGGATCGCCAGATTTTGTATATGGTTCAATGGCAGACGGAATGGGATTGATGAAAAATGCTGATGGGACTTTTTCTTTAATTAACAATATCGAAGCCGATTATTCTATAGCTAGAATTACTTTTGATAAAACATTTAAGCCAGTAAAAGGAGAATATATTCTAAATGCTTTAGCAACTGCATCTACGGCACAATGTTCTGGAAGTTTAGTTACACAAGAAGAGCATGGTTTTGGTCCTTTATATTTATCAGGAGGAGAATGGGGTGGAGCTTCTAAAGGTGTTTTTGCAACAGACCCATACAGAAGTGCTGAAAATGCTGAATTAGCGACATTATTACCAGCTTTAGGACAATGGTCTACAGAAAACGCAGTTGTGATTGGTAAAGATGCTTATCCATCTAAAACAGTTGTATTTATTGGTGATGATACAAGTGATGATACAACTCCATCAGGTCAATTAGCCATGTATGTAGGAAATAGAGGAGACTTAGCTAGTGGAAGTTTATATGGTTTAAAAGTTAATACAGCGGGAATCAACTTTGAAATGGACATGCAACAAGGAGTAACTTATCAGGCTGAATTTGTAGAGTACCAAGAGCGAACTTTAAATGAATTAGAATTAGAATCTAGAGACAAAGGAATTATGGGTTTTTCTAGAGTTGAAGATATTGACTACAGAAAAGGTTCAGGAGCAAACAATAGAGAAATTTACTTTGCAGTAACAGGTAGAAAGAAAACTGCTTTAACAGGTAAAGGATCTTTTTATGGAAGAATTTATAAAGTAACTTTAAATCAAAATGATCCAACTCAAGCTACAATCACTTGTGTGTTGGATGGAGATAAATTAGATGGGATAGCAAAGCAATTTCACAGTCCAGATAATGTATTAGTCACTAAGAATTTTGTTTACATTATGGAAGATCCAAATGGATATCCAGATACAGCTGATAAAACGCATTATCCATACTTATATCAGTACAATATTTCAACTGGAGCTTTAAAAGTAGTTTTAGAGTGTAATCAAATTGCTGCTCAAAATGCAGGAATTGGTTCTGCTTCTACTATGTGGGAATTAACAGGGATGATAGACGTTTCAGATGTATTAGGTGTAGAAGGAAGTTTCTTAATTTGTACTCAAAATCATGGTTGGTCAAACACTGCATTTACAGATCCAAAGGCCAATGCAAATCCTGCTAGTGACGAAGGAAGTCAATTGTATTTAATTAAAGGATTAGAAAGATAAGATGATTAAAGTAATACCAAACAATATTTTAAAGGCTATAGTAACTTATAGCCTTTTGGCTTTTTGTATAGGTTGTCAAAAAAAAGAAACATATGAAGATGTTTCAGCTTTTGTTAAAGTAGAAACTTATTTTAAAAACGAATTAGCAAAATCTTCAGCACTTTTAGATTCTTTAAATTATTTGCCTTCAATAGAAGAAAAGAAAAAGTTATATGTCGATGCAAGAATGCATTTTAAAAGAAGTGAATCTATATTAGCTTACATTGATTCAGATAGTTATGCTTATTTAAATCAACCTAATCTATTGAAAGTAGAGGAAGAAGATTTTACGGATATAAAAATAAAAGAACCAACTGGATTTCAGGTTATAGAAGAAATTATTTATGATGAAAATGTAGATTTAGAAGCCTTAAAAAAAAATGTTCTTTTAACAAGCAATCGAATAAAATTCATACATAAAAATCAGCATTTAAAGTTTTTAAAAAAACATCATGTATTATGGATTATTAAAGATGCAATTAACCGTGTAGCTTTAACTGGAATTACAGGTTTTGATTCACCTATATTAGAAAATTCTTTAACAGAAAGTGCCGCAGTTTATGAAAGTCTTAAAGAAATTATTACTTATTTTGAAAATGAATTTAAAGATGGAAAGCTCTTTGATCAATGGAATAATCAATTAGATTCAAATATTAATTCATTAAATAAGACTACATTTCAAAAGTTTGATAGATATACCTTTATAAAGGAAAACACACATCAAAGTTTGATTTTATGGAATAAAACAGTTGATAATTGGAAAATTAAGTTTCCGTTTGAAAAAGCTATACTCAATAATGCAACTAATTTATTTTCAACAAATACGTTTAATATTTCATATTTTACAGATCAAAAAGGCAACCCAATTGCTTCAGAAAAAGTAGCACTTGGCAAGGCATTATTTAACGATACTTCTTTGTCAAATAAGAAAACAATGAGTTGTGCCACTTGTCATAAACAAGAATTGTATTTTACAGATGGATTAGCAAAATCTCCAGGAACAACAAGGAATTCACCGACTTTATTTTATGCAGCTTTGCAAAAAGGATTTTTTCATGATAAACGCACAGGAAGTCTAGAAGGTCAAATTGTAGACGTAGTAAATAATCCAAATGAGTTTCACTTGTCTTTAAATGATTTAGAAAAGCGAGTTTTAGATAATCCAATTTATCAAAAAACGTTTAAAAAAGTATATGCAAAACCAATCAATAATCAACTCATAAGAAATGCAATTGCATCTTATATAATGTCGCTAACACCATTTAATTCAAAATTTGATAACAACATGCAAGACAAAGAAAATTCGTTAACAAAGAGCGAAATAAATGGTTTTAATCTATTTATGGGAAAAGCCAAATGCGCAACTTGTCATTTTGCCCCTTTGTTTAACGGTTTAGTTCCAACTGTTTTTAAAGAATCAGAATTGGAATTAATTGGGGTTCCAAATTCAAAAGACACCTTAAATGCAACTATTAGTTCAGATTTAGGTAGATTTGGAGTTTATAAAACCGAACAAAAAAAGTACTTTTTTAAGACGCCAACCCTTAGAAATATTGAAAAAACAGCACCTTATATGCATAATGGAGTCTATACGACTTTAGAAGAAGTTATTGATTTTTATGATAAAGGAGGTACAGCCGGTTTAGGAATTGTATTAGAATTTCAAACATTGCCACCAGATAAATTAAACTTATCCAATCAAGAAAAGAATGATTTAATTATTTTTATGAAAACGTTAACAGATAAGATATAAAAAAAAAGCTTTTCAATATTGAGAAGCTTTTTTTTAAGTTATTTTTTCTTTCTCATAGTCATGTTTATAAACTCAACACCTAATGAGAAAGCAATTGCAAAATATAAATATCCTTTTGGAACCGCACCAACATGTTGACCAGCTAATTCAGCGTTTGATAAATGCATGCTTTCTGTTATTAACATAAAACCAATTAAGATTAAGAAAGCTAATCCAAGGATTTGAATAGATGGGTTTTTGTTAACAAAATTTCCAACAGGAACTGCAAAAAGCATCATAATTCCAACTGAAATCACAACTGCAGTAATCATAATAATTAAAGCACCTTCAAGACCATTTGTCATTCCAACAGCAGTTAAAATACTATCTACAGAAAATATTAAATCTATCATTAAGATCTGTATAATAACATTACTAAAAGTTGCTTTCGCAGCAGATTTCAGCGTAATTTCTTCTTCACCTTTATGATCTACCTTTTCATGAATTTCTTTGGTACTTTTATAGATTAAAAATAATCCACCTAATAATAAGATTAAAGCTTGACCAGTGATTTCGGCAGAAAACCATCCAAAATCAAAGCTAA
This sequence comes from uncultured Flavobacterium sp., assembly GCF_963975005.1. Taxonomy (GTDB): domain Bacteria; phylum Bacteroidota; class Bacteroidia; order Flavobacteriales; family Flavobacteriaceae; genus Flavobacterium. The sequence goes on along the minus strand of NZ_CAXBFR010000045.1, from coordinate 14,466 downwards.
ACCAAGGAGCTTTCATAGCAATTAATAACGTTATACCAAATAAAAGAGCAATTCGCATAAACATCGCTAAAAACAATCCTATTTGTGTAGCTTTTTTTCTTTTTTCTTCGGGTAATTTACCTGTTACAATTGAAATAAAGATGATGTTATCAATACCTAAAATGATCTCTAAAAAAGTCAAGGTTAATAAGGCAATCCAAGCATCTGCATTTAAAAAAACTTCCATTTAATTAAGGTTTATGGTTTGTAATGTTTTAATCTAATTTGTAAACAATTCCTTTTTGTTTTATAGCTTCACCTACAAAATTATATTCAAAAGTATACGAATTTATTGAAGTAGTCAATATTTTTACTTGAAGCGCTTTTTTTTCTGCCATATTTTTAGGCTGACTATTTTTTATAATATATTCGCAATTGTTTGTCCATCGTACATCATATGAGTCAGTTATGCCTTCATAAGTTTCTATTTGAATGGAGTCATTGCGTTCGAAAGTAGTAATAAATTTTTTTCCATCAACCTCTATTTCCGATTTGAATTTACCTGTTTTAAAATCCTTACAGTTGCGTTCTTGATTGTAGCAAGAAGTTAATAAAAAGATCATGGCTAAAAGGCTATAGGTTATGGGTTTTGTTTTAATTTTCATAATTGAACTTGTAATTGATTTTTTGAAATTGAAATTGTCCTTGCTATTGCAACTTTTTTAATTCATCATCCGTAAAATGTCTGATGCTTTTTTCTTGAGAAAATTTATCAGTATTATAACTGTTTGATTTGTTTTTGGGAATTGTAAGACTTGACCATTCACTATTTTTTAGCATTTTTGCATAAAAAACAATTTGTCCTATGTGATATGGATAATGTGCCAATTGTCTGTTTATTGCATCTAAAGCAGTTTGGCCTTCGTTTCTAATATAAATTATTTGTGAAAGTTGCTCAGGTTTTAATTCTTCAATAGCTTTGAAAAAACAATTCCAGCCTTCATTCCAAATTTTTAAAACTTCTTCTTTTGAATTAACTGTATTTTCAAATTCAGTATCACGATTTCTCCATTCTTTTTCTCCATCAGAATTCAAAAAATTGGTCCAACGTGAAAGCATATTTCCTGACATATGTTTTACTATAGTTGCAATTGAATTGGTATTTTCATTAACCGAAACAAAAAGTTGTTCTTCTTCTAATTGTTCTATTGCTTTTTCAGCAATGGTCTTATAGTAAAGCATTTGCTTTTTTATACTGGCTAAAAAAATATTATTTATCTCCATCGAAAAGACTCTTTACAATTGTTGTAACTCCTTTAAATATAAAAAATATAGCTAATGCACAGCATAATATTCCAACTCCTAAAACTATTTCATAATAGGGGTTATCTTGATTTTTAAAGGAACTATTAATGACAATTGGGCCAATAAAAAGTAGAGGCAAAGCACCTGATAAATATTTAATTCCTTTGGCTAGTATTTTTTTGTTTGTTGGCATGTTATAGTAATTAAGGTTTAAAGTTTTCAACCGCTTTTCTGACACTTCCGTATTTTTTAAGCAATATTTCAGCTAATTTATAATCAACATTTATTTCGTCCATAATCATTTTTATGCCTCTATCTACAAGCTTGTTGTTGCTTAATTGCATATCAACCATCTTGTTTCCTTTGACTTTTCCTAGTTGAATCATAGCTGAAGTAGAAATCATATTCAAAACCAATTTCTGAGCTGTTCCCGCTTTCATTCGGCTGCTTCCTGTCACGAATTCAGGTCCAACAACAACTTCGATTGGAAATTTAGCTACTTTTGATAATGGACTTCCTTCATTACATGTAATACAAGCAGTTGTGATATTACACTTCTCTAATCCACCAATAACATATGGAGTTGTTCCAGAAGCAGCAATTCCAACTACAATATCTTTGTCAGTAATCATGCATTCATTTAAATCATTCCATGCTTGTTCGGTGTCGTCTTCTGCATTTTCAACAGCTCTTCTGATGGCTACATCACTTCCAGCAATTAATCCAATTACCATATCAAATGGAACACCAAAAGTTGGAGGACATTCAGAGGCATCTAAAATTCCCAATCGTCCAGAAGTTCCTGCTCCAATGTAGAATAAACGACCTCCTAGTTTCATATTAGCAACTACTTTTTTGACTAATTTTTCAATTTGTGGCAAAGCTTTTTCAACCGCTAAAGGAACTGTTTTGTCTTCGTTATTTATATTGGAAAGCAATTCTGAAACCGACATTTTTTCTAAATGTTGGTACTTGGAAGTTTGCTCAGTTGTTTTTGTAAAATTCATTTTATTTAGTTACAAAGTTCTAAAGTTCTAAAGTACCAAAGTTACAAAGTAATTTTATTATATTTAACTTTTAATATTTCAAAATATGAAGATTATCATCAAAGTTAGTTTAATAAGTTTTTTATTTATTAGTTGTATTCCAAATAAAAGTTCAGAAGTGCATTCAGATAGAAGATTGACTTTATTTGAAAAAACTACAAAGAAAGATATAGAGCATAAATATATATTGACAAATCTTAATACTTCAGATTTTTTTATTATTGAAGAAGTACTGAACAATGCTATAAATAATGGAGAATTTTATTTTTTAAAAAAAGCAAGCTTGAATGATTTAAAAAAATACTACAGGCAATATGTAGTTTATTTGAATCAAAATAATGAAAAATGTGTTTACATAAATGCAATGTGTAATGTTGATATTATTCCTAATTGGAAACAGGAACTTTTAGACATATCTGATGGTGGTTCATGTTATTGGAATTTGAAAATTAATTTATCCAAAAGAATATATCAAAATTTAATAGTGAATGGTCAAGGTTAAAATCTACATAAAAACAGCTAAAGTAATTCCTAAAACAATAGCAATTAATTTAGCTAAATTAAATTTATGACCTTCACTACTTTCGAAAATTATAGTTGATGAAATATGGAATAAAATACCAATTACAATTCCAGAAATTTGAGTGTAATATTCGGTTAAGAAATTTAAATTTGAGGAAATGTAAGTTCCCAAAGGCGTCATAAATGCAAAAACCAACATAAAAAATAGAATTGCTTTTTTATTTAGTTCAGCATTAATAAAAAACAAAGTCAAAATAATCGCAATAGGGAAGTGGTGAATCGCAATTCCGTAAGCTAATTCATTATGTTGACTAATTGGCATTCCCTCTAATAAAGCATGCAAACACAAACTAAAAAATAATAACCAAGGAATCGTATTCATTTTGTCATGACCATGAACGTGACCGTGTTCTGCACCTTTTGAAAAATATTCCAAAATAATTTGAAACACAATTCCAATCATAATGAAAAGACCAATTATACTTGTTCCATGAGAATGACCTTCATGATTGTGACCTTCATGCAAAAGAGCTTCTGCTGCATAAACTTCAGGCAACAAATGCATTACCGTTAAAGACAACAAGAAAGCACCGCTAAAGGCTAAAAGTAGTTTTAAGTTTTTTTTGTTTTTTGGTTGTATGAAACTTGCAATCAAATAACCTACAACAACTGATAATAAAGGGAATATATAAATTGAATAGTTCATTATTTAAAAATCATAATTAAACGTTCTGACTTGTTTTTGTAAAAAGGCTGTAATTTGTAATTTCCGAAAATGTCTAACAAATAAATATCTGCTTCTTCCATCATTCTTTCAAAGTCAGCTAAACGTAAAGCTTGAACTCTTTCTGTGTAATGAAATTTCTCACCATTATCTTCAAAATCAATTTCTTTATAAATGTGATTGTCTTTGGCATATCTTTTAATGTGAAAATCAATGTTTTCAACCGTTTTTATTTCTTCTGGAACTAAATTTTCGATTACAAAATCAACATTCATAAAATCAATACAAGCAAAACCATATTCAGTTAAACTATGTTTTATAGCTTTTAAAGTTGTTAAGTTATCATCATCACTTTCAAAATAACCAAAACTGGTGAATAAGTTAAAAATCGCATCATACTGACTATCGCAAACATCACGCATGTCATGCACCTTGAAATGTAATTTTTCATTCTCAGATTTTGAAGCTTCAATAATGCTATTTTCAGATAAATCAGCTCCAGTTACTTCATAACCCAAAGAATTCAAATAAACGGAGTGACGTCCTTTTCCACAAGCTAAATCTAATATTTTGGCTTCTTCTGGTAAATTTAGGTAATGAGTTAAATTATCCATGAAAACTTGAGCTTCATTATAATCTCTATCTTTATATAAAATGTGGTAATACTTGGTGTCAAACCATGAAGCAAACCATTTTTCTTCTTTTTTATTCGTATTTGTTGACATTAATTCTTTTTCCATTGGATTCATCTTGCAAAATTAGTGTATTTTTGCTGAACTTATTCCAAATTTAAGTTTGATGTTTTTGATTTATGATTTATTTGGGATTCGAAATTTAATAACACTATCAATAATAATAAAAAGATACTGAAATCCTGATATGAATTCAGGACAAGTAAATTCAGCATATAATGGAAGAAAATTTTAAAATGGTTGCCAAAACCTTATTTGGTTTTGAAGAACTTTTAGAAAAAGAATTAATACAATTAGGTGCTCAACATGTTAAAGTTGGAACTCGTGTAGTGACTTTTTATGGAGACAAAGGATTTATGTACAAGGCAAATTTAGCTTTGCGTACAGCTTTAAAAGTACTAAAACCAATAAACGAATTCAAAGCTTTTAATGATAAGTCTTTGTATGATGGAATTCAAAGAATAGATTGGAGTAAATATTTAAGCCAACACCAAACGTTTGTTATTGAAACGACTTTGCATTCAGATCATTTCAATCACAGTCAATTTGTGGCTTTGAAATCAAAAGATGCTATTGTGGATCAATTTAGAGATAAAACAGGAACTCGTCCTGATATTGATAAAGATTTTCCAGATGTGAAAATTCATGTGCATATTGATAGAGACTTAGTTACAGTTTCATTAGATACATCAGGTGAATCTTTACATCGTAGAGGATATAAAACAGCAACAAATATTGCACCTATAAATGAAGTCTTAGCAGCAGGAATGTTGTTATTATCAGGTTGGGATGGAACTTCTCATTTTTTGGATCCAATGTGTGGAAGTGGAACTATTTTGGCAGAAGCTGCTATGATTGCTTGTAATATTCCAGCGAATATCAACCGAAAAGAATTTGCTTTTGAAAAATGGAGCGATTGGGATAGTGAATTATTTGATAAGATTTTAGAATCTCTCTTAAAGAAAACACGCGATTTTCACTACACTATTACTGGGTATGATAAAGCTCCAAGTGCTGTGATGAAAGCAAAAGATAACATTAAAAATGCTAATTTAGATGAGTTTGTAAAAATTAGAGAAGCTAATTTCTTTGAAACAGAAAAACAGACTGAAGGACCATTACACATGGTTTTTAATCCACCCTATGGTGAACGTTTAAATATTGAAATGGAACGTTTTTATAGAGAAATTGGTGATACTTTAAAGAATAATTATTCAAACACAAACGCTTGGTTTATTACAGCCAATTTAGAAGGATTGAAGTTTGTAGGTTTAAGACCTTCAAGAAAAATTAAATTGTTTAATGGAAAATTAGAAACTCGTTTTGTAAAATATGAAATGTATGCAGGAAGCAAGAGAGCTAAATTTCAAGTTGAGAGTGATCAGTAAGCAGTGTTTAGAAAAAACGTTTCAATCGTTTAATAAATAACCTTTTAACCATAAAATAATGAGTAAAAAGACAAAAGCATTCTTGTTTAACCTTTTAGGTTTTTCTTTTTTTTATATAATTTCTTATTTTCTTGTAATGACATTTGGCGTTTTACAAGGACTTTGGATTGCAGCTACAAGTTTTGTAATTTCAACTCTTTTAGCACCAAAATTCCAAACAGTAAAAACAAATGAAGGAGAAAAGTTATTTATGAAATGGATTTTTATAAAAGGATTGAGAGAAATTAAATAAGCTTATTTATCTAATGTCTTTTTGATTTGTTTAATAATTTGATCGATAGAAGTTTTATCAGTATTAATTCCAGTTTTATTTTTTCCAAAAGGTCCATATTTTTCAATAGGAGTAACAGCGAAAAGTCCAATTACTGGAGTTTTTGTAGCACAAGCTAAATGCATCATTCCACTATCTGCACCGATAAAAAATGCAGTATTTGAAATGAATGCAGCTATTTCCCTAATGTCTTTGCTGTAATAAGTTGGAGCTTTAAAATTAATTTGCGATACGTTTTCAAAGGGTAAAATTTCTACGATATTATAATTAGGAAATTGAACAAGTAGTTTTGAATAAAACTCATTCCACCAATCTTCACTGTAACATTTGTTTCCGGTTGCAAAAGTAAAAATAGATATAGTTTGTTTTTCTTTATAACTTACTATTGAATTTAATTTTTCGCTACCTTCTTTTATTTCACTTTCGCTTAAATGTAAATTAAGTTCTTTAATAGGATTTTCATTTATTTTCTCTTGAGAAGTATAGATAAAATTACGAAATCGATAAACGGGTAATTTGGCAAAATGTTTTTGTTTGGCCTTAAATTTTATGATAGAATCAAATTCTGTTCCATAGAATTTATATTTTGCGTTTGAAAGTTCAGTAGCAATTTTACCTGAAGATGATTTTGCTTCAATGTTTATTGTTAAATCATATCTCTTAAAAATTAATACAAACCATCTATATAAATATTGGTGTAATTTTTTAAAATGTTTTTTAGGTAAAATGATGTAATTTTTGATGGGCCCATAATTTTGAAAAACTACTTTTGCAACTTCTCCTTTAACAAATAAATCAATTGTTGCATTTGGAAAAATTTCAATAACTTCCTGAATCATTGGAGTGTACAGTAAAGTATTTCCTAATCTATGATTAGGTCTAATAATTAAAATTCGTTTAATTTTAGAAAGATCATCAATGAATTTTATATCAGAATAATTTCTATGGGAATTACCAATCGAATTAGTTAATAATTTTGTTACTTTCCTTCTAAAAACATTGATTTCTTTTATTATCTTCATTTTATGTGTACAATTTCCGTAAAAATAGAGTTTTAGATGCTGATATAGAAATTTTAAGGTGAAATTAATGTTTTAATAACAAATGTTTGTGAAGAAGTTATATTATAATTTCAGTTCTACTTATTCTTTTTGTAAATAGGAATCATATAACTAAGAGTATAATTAAATCCAGTTCCAAACTTACCATCATAAGTTCTGTTGAAACCTGGAATGAATAAATTATCGAAATTATTTGGCTTTTTATTGGAAACTAAATAGTTTAATCGAACAGAAAATCCAACATATAAATTATTAAAAACTTCTGCTTTTAAGCCTCCAACAATTTCTATCCAACTCGCATTTAAACCATCAAATTTTTCACCAGATTCTAGAATTGTCAAGCCGTAATAATTTGTGGAATCATAAATAGAGTAGTTGTTTAACGTTTGATTAAAAGTACTTGCACCGTAACGCATTCCAACAAAAATCATATTTTGCATGTCCAACCAATTTTCGTAAGAATTGTAATCAAAACCAACTTTAAAATAGGTTCCTTTTGTGGTGAAGTTGAATCTGTCATCATCTGAAGTTCTTTCTTCGTTACCTAATTCTCCAGCCACATAAAACTTTTGCGAAATTCTATAATCACCTACAAATTCTATTCCTTGATAATCTTTATCATAGAACGATTTTGTTATGCGATGTAAATCAACTCCAACACGAACACCATATTTCTCTCTTATAGTATCATTTTTTACTTGTGAAAATCCGATCAAAGAAGAGCACAAGCAAAGTAAACTAAAAATATATTTTGACATGTGTTTCATCTTCATTTTCTATGTTATATTGAATAATTTCGTAACTGGAAATCCAATTTGATGTTGGAATTTCTAATCCATTTGTGTCGTTTAAAATAAAGGTTGTTTTATAACCACAAGCTCTTGAAATATAAGTTTCAATGCGACTATAATTGAATGTTATTACATCCGAAATATCATTTGTTACATCAGCATCACTTCCGTTTAAAACAAAATTAATTGTTTTAGTATCTTGATTTGTTCTTAATGGAACTGAAATTGAATTTACTGCATTAAAAGAAAATCCTTCAGATAAAGAGGTTTCTACAATTCCAAGATTCGTAACGTTTTTTAATGTCGTTGGGTCAGCTACATCATAAAAGTCTATAATTAATTTAGGTGTTGTAGGAGTTGTTTCTGCACAAATATCATCTTTTTCGCAATTCCAAAATGAAACCGCTAAAAGCAATACTAAAGATGTGATTATATATTTTTTCATACTTAAGTTCAGAATTGAATTGCAAGTTCAAAGTTATTCTTATTAAACCTTAAACAATATTATTTAACGTTTTTCTAAAAGTACAACATTCTCCACGTGATGTGTTTGTGGAAACATATCAACTGGTCTAACTCGAGTAACTTTATATTGTTCATCCATCAAAGCTAAATCTCTAGCTTGAGTAGCACTGTTACAACTTACATAAACCACTTTTTCAGGAGCAATTTTTAAAATTTGAGCTACAACATCTTTATGCATTCCATCTCTTGGTGGATCAGTAATAATAACATCAGGTTGACCGTGTTGAGCTATAAAATCGTCATTAAAGACATTTTTCATATCTCCAACATAGAACTCACAATTTGTTATATTATTACGTTCAGCATTAGCTTTAGCGTCTAAAATTGCTTCTGGTACAGCTTCAACACCAATTACTTTTTTTGCGTTTTTTGAGACAAATTGAGCAATTGTACCTGTTCCAGTATATAAATCATAAACCAGTTCATTTCCTGTTAATCCAGCAAATTCTCTAGTAATTTTATACAATTCATAAGCTTGTTCAGAATTAGTTTGATAGAAAGATTTAGCATTTATACTAAAATGTAAGCCTTCCATTTCTTCTAAAATGTATTCACGCCCTTTAAATAACTTTACATCTTGATCGTATATTGTATCGTTAGGTTTGCTATTTATTACATATAATAAAGAAGTAATTCCAGCGAAAGTTTCAGCCAAATGATTCATTAATAAATCACGATTTGCTTTATCATCTTCAAAAAACTGAATTAATACCATGATTTCTCCAGTTGAAGCTGTTCTTATCATTAAAGTTCGCAATAAACCTTCATGATTTCTTGGGTTGAAAAACGACATGTTATTTGCATTGGCAAAACTTCTAACTTCATTACGAATAGCATTTGAAGGATCTTCTTGTAAATGACATTTTTCAATATCTAAAATCTTATCCCACATTCTTGGAATATGAAATCCTAATGCATTTTTATTATCGAATTCTACTCCTGATTCTATTTCTTCATTGGTCATCCAACGTGAATCTGAAAAGCCGAATTCCATTTTATTTCTATAGAAAAATTGCTTTTCTGAACCTAAAATTTCTTCAAATTCAGGTAATTCAATTTTACCAATACGTTTCAAATTATTATATACTTCCTGATTTTTGTAGAAAAGTTGTTGACTATACTTCATATTTTGCCATTTGCAACCACCACAAACACCAAAATGTTGGCATTCGGGCTCAGTTCTATGTTCAGAATATTTGTGAATTTTTATGGCTTTTCCTTCAAAATAGGACTTTCTCTTTTTTAAAGTTTGCACATCAACTACATCACCAGGCACTACATTAGGTAAAAATATTACTTGTCCTTCTGGTGCTTTTGCTACTGAAACTCCTTTTGCACCTGCATCAAGAACTTCTACATTTTCGAAAATTACTTTTTCTGTACGTTTTTTTCCCATGGTGCAAAAATAGAAAGAATTTTTAGATATTTCGATTGTTCGATTATTAGATTGTTTGATTTTTCGATTAATCTAATCATCAAGGTATCAAATTATCGAATAATCAAAAAAAATATGTATTTTTACCAACCAAACACAACACTACATTATGGGTCAAAAAATATTGCTCACTGCAAAGGAAGTCAATATCATACTGCATCGTTTGGCTTGTCAGTTAATTGAAAATCATCTCGATTTTTCAAATACTATTCTTATTGGAATTCAACCAAGAGGAACATTCTTAGCTAATAGACTTGCTTCAATTTTAAAAAACGATTATCAAATTCAAGATTTAAAAGTTGGTTTTTTAGATATTACTTTTTTTAGAGATGATTTTAGAAGAGGAGAAAAACCCCTTGAAGCTAATAGAACCGAAATTAATTTCATAGTTGAAGATAAAAAAATCGTCTTTATCGATGATGTGCTATATACAGGAAGAAGTATTCGTTCGGCTTTAACAGCCATTCAATCTTTTGGACGACCAGCAGAAATTGAACTTTTGACATTAATTGACAGACGTTTTAGTCGTCATTTGCCTATTCAACCCGATTATAGAGGAAGACAAGTTGATGCAATTAATAATGAAAAAGTAGTCGTAAATTGGAAAGAAAATGATGGTGAAGATGCAGTTTATTTGGAAAGAAAATAGAACAAAGAAGAAAGAGAAAAGACAACACACAACACAAAATAAATGAAAGAACTATCAGTAAATCATTTACTAGGCATAAAATACATTAATAAAAACGATATTGATTTAATTTTTGAAACAGCAGATCATTTCAAAGAAGTCATTAATCGACCTATTAAAAAAGTACCCTCATTACGAGATATTACTATTGCAAATATCTTTTTTGAAAACAGTACAAGAACCAAATTATCATTTGAATTAGCTCAAAAACGACTTTCAGCTGATGTTATTAGTTTTTCTGCTGCTCAATCTTCTGTTAAAAAAGGAGAAACCTTAATTGATACTGTTAATAACATTCTTTCTATGAAAGTAGATTTGGTTGTTATGCGGCATAGTAATGCTGGAGCAGCTCATTTTTTAGCAAATAATGTTAAAGCAAGTATTGTAAATGCTGGTGATGGTTCACACGAACATCCCACGCAAGCTTTGTTAGACAGCTATACTATTCGTGAAAAATTAGGTAATGTTGGTGGTAAAAAAGTTGTGATTGTTGGTGATATTTTACACTCAAGAGTTGCTTTGTCTAATATTTATGCTTTACAAATGCAAGGTGCTGAAGTTAAAGTTTGTGGACCAAAAACTTTAATTCCAAAATACATTGAATCGTTAGGTGTTACGGTTGAGCCCAACTTAAGAAAAGCTCTAGAATGGTGTGACGTTGCTAACATGTTACGTGTTCAAAACGAAAGGCTAGATGTGAATTATTTTCCATCAACACGAGAATATACACAGCAATATGGTTTAGATAAAACTTTGTTAGATTCATTAAACAAAGAAATTGTAATCATGCATCCTGGACCAATAAATAGAGGTGTTGAGATCACTTCAGATGTAGCTGATTCAAATCATTCAGTAATATTAAACCAAGTTGAAAATGGAGTAGCAGTTCGTATGGCTGTGATTTATCTTTTAGCAAGTAAGATTAAACAATAAATTTAAATAATATTTCAGTTTATTTGTGAAGATACTGAAATAAATTCAGCATAATATGAAAGTAGAACAAAAGGGACATACAACCATTATCAGAGATACTCATGGGAATTTTTCTAGTTTTATTGAAAAGTTGTCTGATCAATTCAATACTTACAAAGAGCAAAATCTAATTTTAGATGTAACAAAAGACGAAAATCTAAGCATCAATAATTTATTAGAAGTTAAAGATTTAGCCAAAAAACACAAAAAAGAGAATAAAACACTAGTTTTCGTGGCAGAAAATATCGATTTTAATGCAATTCCAGATAATTTATTAGTAGTTCCAACAGTTTTAGAAGCTCATGATATAATCGAAATGGAAGAAATTGAACGTGATTTAGGATTCTAAAAACATAAAAAATGACAAATAAAGTTAAAATATTTTTATACGCTTTTCTTTTAATACTTTTTAGTCTTTCATTAGCACTGCATATTATAAACGGTTTTAAATCTAGAAATTTTGAATATGTTAGAATAGTAATTTCTCTTTTTGCTACAGGATTAGCCTTATATCAAATTATACTATTAAGCAAATTAGAAAACAAGAAATAAATTGAAAATTCATATTTTAGGTTGTTACGCTGCTACACCAAGAACATTTACAAATCCAACTTCTCAAGTTTTAGAGCTAAAAAATCAACTCTTTTTAATCGATTGTGGCGAAGGAACTCAGGTGCAATTGCGCAAGCAAAAAATCAAATTTTCAAGAATCAATCATATTTTTATTTCACATTTACATGGTGATCATTTTTATGGTTTAATCGGTTTAATTTCAACTTTCACTTTATTAAATAGAGAAAACGATTTACATGTTTACGGACCAGTTGGCATTAAAGAAATTATTCTGTTGCAACTAAAACTTTCCAATTCTTACACAAGCTATAATTTATACTTTCATGAATTAAGTGCAACCGAAAGTGAAGTCGTTTTTGAAGATGAAAAAGTTCAAGTGAAAACTATTCCTTTAAAACATAGGGTTTACACGAATGGATATTTGTTCAAAGAAAAAAACATCAAGCGTAAGCTAAACATTGAAGCTGTAGAAAGTTACAAAATAGAGACTTGTTATTACCAAAAGATTCAATATGGTGGTGATATAACTTTAGAAGACGGAAGAACTATTCCAAACTCAGAACTTTCTTTTGAACCTGAATATGAAAAAAGTTATGCTTTTTGTAGCGATACGGTTTATAATGAAGATATTTTGCCTATAATTAAAGATGTTGATGTTTTGTATCACGAAACTACTTTCTTGGAAACAGAAGCTCATTTGGCACAAAGAACCATGCACACAACAGCAAAACAAGCTGCTGAAATTGCAAAAAAAGCTAATGTCAAAAATCTTATAATGGGACATTATTCTACTCGTTATGGAAACATTGAATTATTCAAAGAAGAAGCTCAACCCATTTTTGAGAGCATTCACTTAGCTGATGACGGAAAAAGTTTTGAGTTTTAATTCGAAGCGAATTGCTCGGGCTTTATCTAGCTACAATTTTCCTGCTATCCATTCTATCTTTTTTTTTCAAAAAAAGGATGCCATTCCCATCAGGGCTATTTAACATTTGTTAGGCATACTTATAAAGTTTATTCTTCGTAAATTTGTAACATAAAACATTAGTTTAACCATGAGAGATTTAGGAAACTACAGAAAATCATATGAAAAGAGTGAATTGTTAGAAAATTCAATTCCAGAAGATCCAATCAATTTATTTCACAAATGGTTTCATGAAGTAGAAGAATATGATGGTGTTGGAGAAGTAAATGCTATGACAGTTTCTACAATTGGATTAGATGGTTTTCCAAAAAGTAGAGTAGTGCTATTAAAAAAATTTAACGAAGAAGGTTTTATTTTTTATACCAATTACGATTCAGAAAAGGGAAAAGCATTAGTACAAAACCCAAATGTATGTTTATCTTTTTTTTGGCCAGTTGCAGAACGTCAAGTTATTATCAAAGGAATTGCTGAGAAAACACAAGACGTAATTTCAGATAATTATTTTGACTCAAGACCAGACGGAAGTAAACTTGGAGCCATTGTTTCTCCACAAAGCAATGTTATCCCTAACAGAGAATTTTTAGAGAACAAATTAAAAGAACTTGAACATTCTTTTGAAGGAAAAGAGATTCTTAGGCCTGAAAATTGGGGAGGCTTTTTAGTTAAACCAATTTCAGTAGAATTTTGGCAAGGTCGTCCTAACCGACTTCATGATAGAATTATTTTTACTATTATGGATGATTTTGCTTGGAAAATTGAAAGATTAGCTCCATAATGTGGTTTTACCGTAAAGGTTTTACTGTTTCCTTGTATATTTAGCAAAAAGGTTTTTTTGTGTATTAATTATTTATAATTTAGTAAAACAAAACAAATATAAATATTAATAAGTTTTTTAAAAGAATCCCTAAAACTTTTAAAAATTCTAAATCTTAACCTACTATGAATGCTAAATTTTTAAGAATTATAGCAACTGCAGCAGTTGTTATATTCACCATGGTTTCTTGTTCAAGCCCAGAAGAAGCTTCAATTGAATCAGTAGAAGTTATTCAGTTTTATGATTACAGTGAAATTGAAAATGAAACTTTAGATTTAATTAATAAATATAGGGATTCAGTTGGATTTAGTAAATTAGAAAAAATTAACCACATTTCTTATGTTTCTTCAGAACATTCAGATGAGATGGTACAAACTAACATAATTGGTCATGCTAATTTTGCACAAAGACAATCAAATTTACACATTGCTCTTGGTGCTTTGGAAGTTGGAGAGAATGTTGCCTTTAATTATTCAACTCCAAAATCAGTGATAAAAGCATGGTTAAAAAGCCAAAGTCATAAAGATAATTTAGATGGAGATTACACTCACTTTGGTATATCAATTAGAGAGAATGAAATTGGACAAAAATTCTATACCAATATTTTTATAAAAAAATAAACTTATTCATATTGTAAAGCATAAAAAAACCATCTCAATAATGAGATGGTTTTTTTATGCTTTATCGTGATTTAT
>NZ_CAXBFR010000044.1:0-22066 GCF_963975005.1 uncultured Flavobacterium sp. | reverse complement strand
AGCATATCATCATCATTAGGTAATATGTCAGAAGGTAGTAAAGTAAATTCAGGTTCTGAGCAATACTATTCTCTAATTGGCTATTTGAATACAGGTGTTGATATTCCTGAAATGATAATATGTAAACCTTTCAATATGGCTTTAAAAGTCAATTGGCCAAAAGAAAATATAAAAATTGGTTTCTTTCATAACATTCCAGAAATGCAACAAGATATTTCACCAAGCAAAAGATTAAGTAATCAAACAGAGCAATAATGAAACTTTTATTTACAGAAGAAAACTTTTCCGAATTATTCAAAGAACTATTAGGTTTTGTGAATAAAGATTTAGCTTTTAATAATTACAAAGCTGACTTGTTTACTGCATCAAATGAGTTAGTAAATATAATTGGAAACAACATTTACAAATTAGCCATTGACAATGAAGATGAAACTGATGAAGACAAAGATACTTATCATTTAGTATGGAAAATTCGTTATGCTATTTCAATAAATGCTTACCGTTTGTTTGCACCAAATGGAGACTTATCACATACTGGAGATGGTAGAAAAATGCGTAATGAAGAGCATGAAAGCAATGCTTTTGAATGGATGATTGAAAAAGATAATAAAGCTTTAGAAAAAAGATACTATCGTGCACTAGATGATTTGATTACTTTCTTAGATAATTCAAAAGTTGAAACTGAAACTACGCAAACTATTTATACTGTTTGGATATCTTCTGATGAATATAAATCGTCACAGCAACTATTCATTAGAACCGTAAGTCAATTCAACCAATCATTTGTAATTAACTCAAGGTATTTATTAATGACTTTGCAACCAGGAATGAAAGAATGTGAAGACTTACAAATCCTTTCAAGAATAGGTAAAGACAAATTCAATCAATTAAAAGAAAAATTCAAAAATAACACAGAAATTTCAGAAGAAAACGACATTCTTCTTTTGCACCATATTAGAAATGCAGTTGCTAATTACGCTCTAGCTTGGGCAATTCCTAGATTATCGATTAATGTCTTTCCTGAAGGAATTGTACAAGGTTATACTTCAGATAGGCAAACAATGAAAGCATCTAAAAATCCATTATACAAAGAAGCTGAATGGGCAAAACAATCTTTTCAAGATGGCTGTAAGCTTTCACTAAATGAAATTGAAAATATAATGGCAAAAATAAATAATCAAATAGACACTACAGATACTAATGTTAAACCAGCCATTGATTTTGGCGATAAATTCTTTTCTGCATAATTATGAAAAACTACATCAAACACTTTTATTTTATTCATTTATGGTTTATTCCTGCTTTTTTTGCTTGGATCAAATCGATTCCATTTCAATTAAAAAACTTTAATAAAATTCAAGAAGCTAAAAAGTACGAAAAACTATTAGCTAAAGGAGTTTTGGACAAACATTTTGAGCAAAAGAAATTAGTATATGAACTTCAAAAAGTTTTAAGAAAGAAACTAAAAAAAGGAAAATCAGATTATATTCCAATGGATATAAAAACAAAAATTGAAATCAAAACTATGATTGAGTTTGATTTTGGCTTTAGAATGAAAGCTTTAGGAATTAAAATTACGGATGATTTAAGATTAATATAATGCACACCATTTACCTCCAAAATCCAGATGCTGAAAAGTACATCCCTTCTACTCTAGCAGAATGCGATGAACAACAGTATATGGATATGTGCGAGTTAATCCTAAAATTTCAAACCGGATTAATTTCTTATGAAAATTTGCGCGTATTAGCAATTTACAAGTTGCTTAATATGGTGCCAAAAAATAATATATCAGAAGATCAGGAAGAATTAAAAAACCTTGAAGTTTATAATCTATCAGAAATGATAGATTCGTTTTTTGAGCATAAAGAAGATAATCAAAAAGTTATCATTCAAGATTATATTCATAATCCAGTTCCATGTATTAAACCTCTTTGGAAAACTTATTACGGAATTTCAAACCAATTCCAAAATGTAACATTTGGCGAATATACCGATGCATTGCGATTGTTTTATCAATTTAATGCTACAGCTAATTTTGAAATACTTTATGCTTTAGCAGCTATTTTTTACCGTAAAAAGAAAAACTTTCACTTCATAAGTAAACAATTAAATAGTTATGATGGTGATATTAGAAAATCATACAATCCAACCAATGTAGATAAGCGAGTAAAAGTTTTCAAATGTGCTCCAATAGGCTTTGTTTATGGTGTTTATTTATTATTTGCATCATTTCAAAAATTCATTTCATCAGCGCAAGTTCCTTGGGGTGGAAAAGTTTTAAATCTTTCCATATTGTTTGATGGTCCAACAGATAATGAACCAGAAGAAAACGCTTCAATAGGCATGGATTCCATTATGTTTACTATGGCAGAAAGTGGAGCGTTTGGCGATTTACAAAAAGTACAAAAAACCAACCTTTGGCAAATTCTTATTCGCATGTACGATATTCGAGTTAGAGATTTAGCCGAACAAAAAAGACAGAATAATGCTAACAATCAACAACCTTAGAGAATTTACAACCGAAATTAAAGCAGTTGTAGAAAAAGTAAACACTGTTGCCGTTGTAGTGGATGACTCTCAATTTGTAAAATTATTAAGTGACATCAGCGTTAATGATAATTTTATGTTTATTGCTGTAGTTCCTCAATATCCTTTAAATGGAAATGATGATCAATACAAATGGAATAACCAATTGCAGTTTTTCCTATTGAAAAAGTCAACCGATAGAAATAATAATTTATCAAATTTATTGGATAACTTAAACGAAACCCAAGAAGTAATGAATGAAATCATTACTATTATGCTTTCAGAAAAAATTGGAGCAGATAACCAAATATGTAAATTATCTAATGAGTTAGTTCCTGGTTCACTTATGGTTCAACCAGTATGGGAAAAAGCTCAATGCAATGGCTGGGTTTTAGAACTAGATTTGCTTACTAAAGTTTAATTTGCGTATATTTACGCAAATTAAATAACATGACACAAAATGAAATCACAGAGCTTTTTTACAAAGCTATTCAAGAAAAAGCTGTTTACAACAAGCTTGAAAACATAAGTAGAAATCAAGTCTACAATTGGAACGAAAAAAGAACTACACCATCATTAGGTAATATGCTTGAAGTACTGTTTCAATTAAAGCTTATTAATGTATCATCAAATGAATATATTAGCTAATAGATCAAAATCAAATGAAGATATCTTAAAAGGTAAATTTATTCGAAAACAATTGCAAGAAACTGCTCAATCCATTCAGCAAGATTCATCCAAGGCAATGTCTTCTTTTCGTTCAGGATTTTGGAATGACCGTTCTTTTAATGTAACTGACAATGTTTTAGATTATAAGCATTTAAAGCAACACCGTTACGTTGATATGAGAACAAGAGCCAAAAAGGATGGTTCAAAAGTAAAGAAGAAATCTTATCGAAATCACAATCGTATTATTATGGGTAATTACTCGCAATTAGTGCGTGAGCTTTCATTTGGTTTTACTAAAGAAACCAAAAACATATTATCTAATATTCATTAACTTATATGAATTTCTAGCAATAAATTAAGATTTCTGTAGTTATCATATTACAAAAAAACAATTTATTATGGGGCTAATTTTTACACCACAGGAAAAGGAGGAACTTCGTTATGCTTATAAAAAGCTAAAGTTTTGGTACAATGTTTTGTTGGAAACAGAATACTTGAATGACTTGGAACATCGCAAAGAACTAGCTTCATCCATAGGAACTTTAAAAAAGCTTTCTAAAAAAAAGAATAAGAGGATTTAAGTCCTCTTTAGTTATATATTTGTTTTAACCAAAAAAATATTTATTTATGAGAAAATTACTTTTACTATTAATTATAAGTTTGCTTTTTTCATGCAAAAAAGAAACTTTAAAAAAAGAATATTATTCAGTTTTAATATATGAAGATACTTTTGGAGGAAGATATTTAATAGAAGAAGAAATAGATACAATTTTCCATGAAAATGATACTCTTGCTTTAATTAATAATTACGAATCATATTTAGTTAGAAAAGTTTTAGATGAAATTGATTCTAGTAGATATATGTACACCAAAACAAAAATTATTGATCATAGATTATTAAATAATAAAAATCAAATAATATCTTCTTTTTTATCTGATTCAATAAAGTATGTTTCTGAAAAAAGGGTAAGAAAATCAGTATTAGAAATTAAAAATACAAGTATTGAAAAATCACAAAATATCGAATCAGATAATATAGGTTCTCAATTTTCAAATTATGATGGCTCACACATAATTCTTTCAGAATATATCAAAAACAATTTGAATGATCCAGATAGTTATTTTCATGTAGAAACTTCATATAATATCAAAGATGATTATATAGGTATTAAAACTATTTTTAGAGCTAAAAATGCTTACAATGCAACTATTACTAAAACAGTTTTAGCTAAATCAAAAAAAGATACTGGACAATTGATTGAAGTTTCAGGTATATAAAATCGACTTTTAAGAGGCTTAAAATACAATTAAAAGTTTATCTAAATTGATAATTTTTTAAATCTATGATTTGTCAAATAAGTAAAGTCGTATGCAATTACACATATTTTTTTTGGTAAATTAAATTTAGATTTGTACGTTTGCTATGCAAAAAGATAATAACATGAAATTTTACAAAGTAAACAATCCAGCCTATCCCATGAGAAGTTCCGAGAGAAACGGAATACTCACTCCAACTATGTTGTTGTCTTTTTGCAGCTCATGGGTAGGTTTCTTTAATTCATTTATATTATGCAAAAAGACAACAACATTGAAGAAAATCAAGACAAAAAGCTATTTAGCTTTACTCCCAACCTGCTTACAAACATTCAATCGTTTGATGCCAAAAGGTTAAATGAAATTAGCCTATTTTTTTCAACAGCTTTTAGAGAGCTCACCAACCACGAATTATTTAATGATGAAGATTATCGCTTAGAATGGGCAGATAATATTTGTATTTTAGAATCAATGGCCATTCCATACAAAGATTATTCTAATCAAGAAATGGAAACAGCTATTAAAACCACAATGATAATTTTATCAGAAAGAAAGGAGGTTGCAAATGCCTAATTTCGATTTTACATTCTTTAGCAATCAACACCTTTCAATTAGAATTAGAAATAAAAATCTTGAGGAAGCTCTTAAATTAGTTCATGGTATTTCAGTAAAAATCAAACCAATTGTAAAAATGGTTTTCAATAATGGCGATGTATTTTATTTTGATGATGCTATTGTAGAAAAATTCATAAATAAGAAAATTACTTATGATGAATTAATAGGTCAACTAAAATGTACTGATGTCATTATTAATAAAACTGCATTCACCACAAACAAAGGTATAGAAATGGATGAAGGAGCGTTATGGAAAAGAATTGGTCTTAAATGCATTCTAATAGATGATGATCATTATGTTGAATGTGAATATTTAGAAAGTATATTTGAAAGCGTTGAATTTCAAATAAATTAAATTATAAGTTAACTTTTTCAAAAATCCTTAAACATTCCGTTTAGGGATTTTTTGTGTTTTGTCATGTCACACGTAAACTTTTTGGTAATTACCATCTTTGAATAAATATCAAAGAAATGGCTAAAACGATAACAGACGAACGCATAAAGCTTACTATTGAGGTAACTGGAAACGAGGCTCAAAAGGAATTATTAAATTTAGAAAAAGCAACTCGTAAACTAACAGAAGAAAACGTTCAATATCGTTTAGAAAAGAAACGTTTAGAAGCTCAAGGAAAAAAAGATACTGCCGAATATAAATTGCTTACAGCATCAATAAAACAAAATACTATAACCATTACTGCTAATAAAGCAAAAATGGCTGAGCTACAGAAAGAAATCGGTTTAACGGGTTTAACCATGACTCAGTTAAGACAAAAAGCTACAATACTTCGTAGTACTCTTTCTAATATGGTTCCTGGTTCAGCAGATTTTCAAAGATATACTAACGAACTCCGCCAAGTTAATGCTCGCATATCTGAACTATCAGGAAAAGCTCAAACCGCTAGGTTCTCTTTAGGAGGTTTAGCCGATGGTTTCAACCGTTATCAAGCTTTAGCTTTTTCTTTTGTTGCTGCTTTAACTGGTGTAGTTTTATCAATACAAAAGATATTAGATATAAACGGTAAACTTTCAGATTCTCAATCTGATGTTATGAAAACAACCGGAATGACTAAAAAAGAAGTTGATGAACTAACAAGGTCATTCGGTTTAATGAAAACACGTACTGCTAGAATTGAACTTTTAGGACTTGCAACTGAAGCTGGTCGATTAGGTATTGAAGGAACTGAAAATATAAGGGCCTTTGTCGAACAAGCGAATAAACTAAAAGTTGCATTGGGCGATGATTTATCTGATGAAGCTATTAGAGAAGTCGGAAAAATGGTGAATGTCTATAAAGTTGGTGAAGAAACTGGTAAAGACTTTGCTGGTTCCATGGATGCTTTAGGTTCATCAATCAACCAAGTTGCTGCTTCAGGAGCAAATCAAGCGGGATTTTTAGTAGATTATTTAAAACGTCAAGCAGGTATTGCATCACAAACCAAACTTTCGGCTGCTGACAATATAGGTTATGCAGCGACTTTTGACGAAATAGGGCAAAGTGTCGAAGTTTCTGCAACTGCAATGAATAAGGTTTGGATGGATATGTTTGAAAATCCAGAACAATATGCAAAAATTGCTAAAATGTCTATTAAGGATTTCAATACCCTTTTACAAACAGATGGTAATGAAGCTATGATTAAGTTTTTAGAAGGACTAAAAGGAAACAATGGTGGCTTAGCTGTTATGTTAGATAAATTAAAAGATTTAGATGTAGGAGGAACTCGTGGTGTTCAAGCATTATCAGCATTAGCAAATAACACTGAAATTCTAAGAGATAGACAATTAACTTCTAACCAAGCTTTAATTGAAGCTACTTCTTTGACAGATGAGTATAATTTAAAGAATAACAATTTAGCTGCAAGTTTAGAAAAATTGCAAAAAGTAGTTGCTGGTGTGTTCTCTTCACAAGCTTTTATAAATTGGCTTTCTGGTGCAGTTGAATGGATTTCAAAGTTTGTAGGTGCTTCAGAAGATGCAGATGGAAATGTAACCAAATGGAGAAACGGAATTGTTTTTACAGCTAAAATCATAGCTGTTTTTACAGCTGCTTTAGTTACAAATGTAGCTTGGCAAAAATTAGTAGCATTATGGACAGCAAGAAATACAGAGGCAACTTTATTATATAATATTGCTACTAAAGCTTCAGCTGTAGCTCAAGGTATTTCAATGATAGTTACGCAAGCATGGGCGGGAACTATGATGTTGTTAAGAGGTAATGTTATTGGAGCTCTACAAGCTTTTAGAGTTATGACCGCTACAATGCTTACAACTCCTTGGGGTTTTATTTTAGCGGCTATAGCTGCAATTGGTGCAGCTTATTTAGTTTTCTCTGATAATGTAGATAAAGCGAGTATAAACCAAAAAAGATTGAATGATTTATATAAAGAATCAAATTCTAACTTACAGGAACATAAAGATAATTTACAAGCATTATTAGCAATTGCAAAAGACGAAACTGCATCTAAAGAGGCACGTTTAAAAGCTATTAAAGCCATCAATGAAATATCTCCAGAGTATTTAGGAAATATTAAATTAGAAACTATAACTACAAACGAAACAACTGCTGCAATAAATAGATATATTGGAGCACTTGACAGAAAACTTCAAGCTGAAGCTATTGATAATGCAATTAGAGAATCGAGAGGAAGGCTTTTAGAAATAGAGAAAAAAGAATTAGAAAATTATGCAAAATGGTCTGATAACTTTTTATTAAAAATAACTGGAGCACCTAAATCAAAAACAAGAGACACAGATAGCGAAAACACAAGAAAAGCAGATGATCTTAAATATGAAAATGATTTAATAAAAAGTTTACTTGATAAACGTAAGCAATTATTTATTACATCAGCAAATGAATCGGGCTTAACTTCTTCTGAACTAGAACCATTAACTCCTGAGATTAATAACAAAACACAAAAAAAATATGATGACTCCTATTTAAATGATGAAAAGAAAATGGCTGAAGAGTTATTAAAACTCCAACGCGATAATGAAGAAGCTCGTATTAATGCCTTAAAAAGTAGTTATGCTCGTGAATTTTTAATGGAAGTTGAAAAACACCAACAAAAACTAGAGGATAATAAAATGGCTAATGAAGATATCATTAAGCTAGAGCATAAATTATCTAAAGATTTAATAGCTGCTGAAAAAGCTAAAGACTATAAAAAAATTGCTTCAGTCAAATCGATGCAGGGTTTACTTCGTGAAAAGAAAACTGAATTAGCCGAACAAATTGAGCATGATGAAGACATGCACCATCTTCGTTTAGGTACTATCCAAGAAAAAGCTGGAGTAGAAGAAATTGAAAATATTGCTAAAGAATACGAACGTCAAAAAATGCTTCGTGAAACGGCTTTCAATGAAGAATTAGCGCAATTAAATTTATCAGAAGAAGAAAAAGTAAGAAGAAAGGACCAATTTCAAAAAGAAGAATTAGCTAAAGAAGAAGCATATTTAAATCAACAAATTGAAAAATACAAAGATATCCTTTCAGGAAAAGATATTGATGGTATTCAATTTAATCTACTTACAGAGGAGCAAAAAGATAAATTAGCTGAGGATTTAGAAAAAATCATGTCTGCTATTGCTAAAATTAAAGCAGCTAAGGAAGGAAAAGATAATGATTCTTCTAAGGAGATTGATTTAGGTCTTGGAGGTCAAACTGATGTTTTAGGATTTACGCAAGACCAATGGGACAAGTTTTTTCAGAACATAGATAATGGAACCGTTGGACTTCAAACCATGCAAATGGCAATTGGTGCTCTTTCAAATTTATGGAGTCAATTCAACCAATATTTAGATGCATCTGAAAATGCTCAATTTAAAAAATATGAAAAAGGTCAGGATAAAAGAAAAGACAAACTTAAACAACAATTAGATAGAGGTTATATAAATCAGGCTCAATATTCAAAAGGTATTGAAAAAATTGATAAGGAAACAGACAAACAAAAAGGCGAATTAGAATATAAACAAGCCAAAAGACAAAAGATTTTAGCAGCTGCAAATATTATCCAATCAACAGCACAGGCTATTATTGGAATATGGGCACAATTTCCAAAGTTTGATTTCGGTGCAACTGCGGGAATAATGTCGGGTGTTGTAGGTGCATTGGGAGCTTTGCAATTGGCAACTGTTTTAAAAACACCATTACCCGCTCGTGGTTACGAAGATGGTTTTTATCCAGTCAAACGAGAACAAGATGGTAAAATGTACAACGCAAAGTTTGGAGGAAAGTCCCGGTCAGGAATTGTTCGTAAACCAACTGTTTTTTTAGCAGGAGAAAATGGAGAAAACTTTCCAGAAATGATAATTGATGGCCGTTCTTATTCTAGATTTTCACCAGAGCTTAAACAAGCAATGGATAGAGAATTGAAAGGTATAAAAGGTTTTGAAAATGGTTTTTATAACCAAGCAACTCAACGATATGAAGTTCCAAAAGACAGCACTTCTTCTTCATCAAATAATGATTTAGAATTAATAAAAGCAATGTATGTTATGTTAGCAGAAAACACAGCTGTAATGAAAGATTTAAGAGATTCAGGCATTATAGCATATTTTTCTAAAGATATGCGAGACACCAAAAAATTAAAAGAACAATTAGACGAATATCAAACCATTAAAAACAAAGCAAAACAATGAGTTACTTATCAGAAAAGGTCTTTGTAGACAATCAAGTCAATACAATTGCAGATAAATTAGTTTATTTTTTAACAGAAGCTTTCAATATAGATTATGTTGATACTGATTTCTGTTTAACAGGAAGTTCAGCTTTTATACTTCAAGATACAGAAAGAGGTGAAGCTTTAAATGTTGTTTTTGCTACGTCAAATAAAGATATGTATGACTATTTAGCAAAAAATATCAACAAATTAGTTCAACCAAAAAACGTTATAAAATTTAAAGAAAGGCTTTTAATTGAATTTGATTTTGCAAAAATGGAAATATGGAAGTTTAGTGAATCTATAACCTTAGTGGGTTATGGAAAATCTTCAGTAAAATTACAGCAAAAAGAAACTATACCAGAAAATCTATTATAATTATGTCAGTAGCAACAAATAATACAAGTTTTACAGATAATTCTTCATCTGACCAACAATTCTTTCAAGATTGGTATAGTGAAAATAATACTCTAATTTTTTACAATACGAATACTGGTATTACTCCAGCACCTTTGACTATTCCTATTACAATAAAAGATGTAATTGGAACTCCAGCGGGTGATTATTATCCTTACAAAAGAGTTTATGTAGAGAAAGTTTTTATCCTGACAAATCAAAATGATTGGTTACAATGTGAAATTGATAGTCAAATATTGAATCTTAGTAACACTTTTGCTTATTCAAACGGATTGGTAAAGAATTTGGTTTTAACACCTCAAAACTTAATAGCACTTTCACCAGGTGTTTACAATCTAAAAGTAACTTTTAACATACAAGGAAAACGAAATCCTATTTTTAGCTCATGGAATTTAATTTCTTTTTACGAACATTTTGTACAACTTTATGTAAGTAATCAAGGGTTAATAACTTGGACACCTTCGTTCATTAATTTATATCATATTCAAAATACACCCTTTCCATATAAGGATATAAATATGACTGGTAATAATTGGAAAGTAAAAACACCTCCAAATTATATCCTATCTTCTCCAAATGGTGATGTAGATATTTTGGCAGTAACATCACCATTTTTTGGCACAAGACATGAAGCAAGCGGAAGTGGTTCTAAAGTAGTTCGATTTACATTAAGTCCTTTCTTTGACTTACCGTTAGCATTGACATTAAATCCTTTTAATGAAAATTTGACAATGTATCAAAATGATGTTTATCAAGGTTCTATTCCTTTTGGTTTGTATATTCAAGAAAATATCGGTTTTGTTGTATTACCAAATCAATTAAATTTCAATGCTTTTATTGGAATTCAAGAAGCTACACCTTTAGAAGTTGATGTTTACACGTCATTTTTATATACTTTTATAAAACCAGCTTGGTTAGTAATGGAAGTTTTAGCAGAATCATCACCAGGTATTCCATCAAAATTTTTGGTTTATCCTATCTCATCACAAAATTTAGGAGTTGGAAATTATCAAGATTTTATAATTTTTACTTACGATGATGGTGGTTTACCAGCAATTGAACAAATTGATGTTTTTCATGATGTTTATGATTTTGCAGTAACACCTTATTCTAGTTCAGATATAAATTTCACAAAGGATGTTAAATTTATTGAATTCTTTTCTCAATTAAACGATGTTTATTTTGAAATGGTTATAACTGCCAAAGTTTATGATTATACTTATCAATCGAATCTATCAAAAGTTATTGAAGTTCCTTTTAAAATACCATTATTTCAAAATAAACAAAAGCAGAATATTGGTTTACTAATAGAAAAAATGCTGTTTAGCTTAAATGAAGTCAACCCATATATTAACACACAATATAAAGCAGCTGAAGTCATTGTAACAATTAACGAAAAATCATATATTGACAATTCTGTTATTTCATCATTAATTACAAATTCATATAAATTTCTATCTGGTTTAACACCAAAAAACATTGTACAAAATTGCGCAATCTTAGACATTAATATTCTTCCGAAGAGAGTTACTGCACAATCTTTTAGTTTCGTTAATATGATGTTGACTCCTAGTGTAAAAAACATTACTATAAAAACCAATGGTTTAATAGTTGATCAATATAGTATTTCTTCTCAAGTTGATACCTATAGAGAAACTATTTACTTTTCTAATTATCAAATTAAAAAAGGGGATAAAGTTGAATATGTTGTAGAATTAGATAATAATTTATTTATTTCAAAATCATTTATTGTTTTTCCTGATGGAGATTATTCTACGATGATTTTATTTGAAGATGAAGCAAGGATGGTACAAAGCTTTGAATTTACTGGTAAGTATTCATTAAAAGATGAATTTGAAAGTATTAGCCAAATTTTATATCAAAACCTTGTCGAAGTATTGAAAAAATACGATTATACAAAAGATGTTCCATTTTCAATTAACACTGGTTTCATAAGTTCTTCAGACAAAAGAACTATTCAAAGCATTTGCGAAAGCAAAAGAGCGTGGATTTATATATCAGATGATGAAATGATAGAAATAATTCCAATCACAAAGTCATTACCAGTAATGGATGTTGATACAGAATTAATAAGTTATGATTTAGAATTTCAAATAAACAGAAAATACAATGAGGAAAGTTATTCATTCTAATTTTGAATTAGATTTATCTATATTTAAAATAACCGATACATCAGAAAACCCAATTTTCTCAGACCAATTTTCTGCAAAATATTCTTTTCCTATAGAGATAGATATAACAGATGATATTGATAAAGCTTTTGGATTTATTTCTTTTCATAATGCAAATGAAGCTTTGACATATATTAATGTAAAATATGTGCATAATAATGAGTTATCTGATGCAGTTTTAGAGGTTCAAGAAGTAGCACAAAAATTAAATGTTTTAATATCTTGGGGATTTGAAGAATTCCCAAATTGGAATAAAAAATTATCTGAATTACCATTAGATAAATTTGATGTTACAAATATTTACGACCATTGTTTAACAATAGTAAATCAAACATGGCCAAATGTCAATTATAATTTTCCTCAGATTCATACAGATGAGTTTGATACTGAAGATTTAACTTGGTTTGCTTTTCAAAATATTATGAATCACATGGTTGCAGGAGTTTTTCCTGATAACTATGTAGATGATGTTGAAAATATTATTTACAACAGAAATATAATACAACCTCTTCCCTACTTGCTTTATTTATTGAAAGTAGGTTTTGAGGATGCTGGGAAAACTATTTCAGGTGATTTCTTAGAAAATGAATTAGTTAAAAAATGCTGTGTGTTTTCTCCTAATTATTCTTTTTTAGTAAATGAATTAGAATATTTTAATTTAACTGTTGTTGCAAATGAATATTATGAAGAATTTTATAATCATCAGATAAAATGCTTTAAAGAAATAGTAGTTTCGGACATTGCGGGTAATTATGCGATAGTAGGAAAAGTAACTCGCAGAACTAGTTTTAATGATTCTTATTTAGAAATAAAAGTGAATGGTAATATTGTGTGGAGTTTATATACACAAGCTGGATATAATGGAAATGGTGGTGGTACTGTTCACGAGCATGATATACAGATTCTAATTTCTTTACCAGCTGGTTTGAATAAAGTTTCATTTTATACTAATCAAGGTGAACAATATTATATGGATAGGGAAGTTTGTAATATTGATATCAATACTATAAATCCACTAGGAGGAGCTGGTGAAGATATTCCAACAATCTATAATGAAAATAAGGTTGATTTAACTAGAGTTGTTGCGGATATTACCTTTGGTGAATTAATTACAACCTGTAAAAATTGGTTTAATATTAATTTTGATTACCAAACAAGCAATGTAGATATAAATTTCATTCAGGATATTGTTATTAATGCAGCAACAAAAGATTTATCTAACACTGAAATTAAATATCCGGTTAGAAAATACAATAAAGGAAATTCATTCTTACTAAAGTTTAAAGATGTAGATTCTGAAATATATAAATTTTTACCTAGATTTCATTCATTTGAAACAATAACCTCTGAAAATTATACAGTAGATGAAAAAACATCACCAATAGAAATAAACGGCTTACCATTACCATTGATGGATAGAAATGGTAGTAAAACAGCTCATGCTTTTGAAAATGATACATCAAAATTATATTTAGTAATTTATGATGGATTAACATCAGGAAAAAATATAGCTAAAGATCCAAATGATTTATTAATTCCACGAATACATGAAGTTTTTTGGCAAAAATGGTTTAATCGTAGATTAAATGCTGTTAATTATTTGTGGACCTACATTGCAGATAGTATTGAACTTATAAACTTTAACGTTTATAACAAAGTTCATGCATATAAAAATATTCACTTAATTAAAAACATTCAGAAAACAGAAGTTAAACCAGATTTATTTGAAGTGGAAATTGAAACTGAAGCAGAAGTATAAAAAAAAGTCGGACAATATTTGTCCGACTTTCTTATCTTAATAAATCATCCAGCCTAAATATATCATCATTAGCTTCTTGATTAACAATGTGTGAGTATATCATTGTCATTTCTATTTTCCTATGACCCAAAAGTTTTTGAAGATTTGTTATACTTCCACCAGCTCGTAAATAATTAGTAGCAAAAGTATGCCTTGCAACATGAAAGGTTACTTTTTTGGTAATTCCAAGAAAGCTTGCAATAGTTTTTAATTTCAAATTAATATAAGGATCACTAAACTTTTTTATAAATAACTCATCACAATTATTTATAATATCCTTTGCTAATAAATTTAGTGTAATAGATTGATCAGTTTTTGTTTTCTTAGAAACAAAAGTAATATAGTCTTCATATAAATTTGTCCTGGTTAATTTCTGAACATCAGAAATTCTTAATCCGGTAACGCAACTAAAAAGAAAATAACCAAGTACCAATTTATTACTTTCCTCTATAAAATCAGATTTATAATATTTGAAACATTTTTTAAATTCAATTGCCGAAAGGCTAAATCTATTTCCACGCGTCGAACCTATTTTAATATCATGTCTAATAGCAATACGAATGAATTTTCGCATAGATATAATATTAGAATTGATTGTAGTTAGAGCATTCCCTTTTTTTATAAAATGCTTTTTATAATCTTCAAAAAAATGATAATCAATATCAGAAAACAAAATATCATTTTTCCAAAATCCAAGTTTATGATAAACAGCTAAATGTCTTTTGTAGCTTCCATGTTCCATTAATGAACGTTCACTTTCTAAAGCTTGTTTAAAGAAAGCTAGAAAAGAAACTCTAGATAAATTTTGTTTAAGTTCTTTCTCAAGTTTTTTTGGAGTTAAGACTTTTTCAGCCAATCTATAAGATGTTTTAATTGAAATTATTTTAGAATAAATATTTTCTAAAATTAAATTTAAGTCATTGGAATGTTTATCGTTCAAAACAATTCTTTGTTTTTTAGAGTTCCAATTTTTAACATCTAAGTGAATGTCAAGATTAATTCTAGCTACTTCTTTATTTCCTGTAGCGTATAAATAAATCAATCCTCTTTTTGGATTTCCATCCATTTTTCTAATAGTAAATTTGTGGTTCATTGACACGTAAATTTTTGTCGTGTCAACCAGCGTGTCAAAAATTAAGTCATTCGTAGCGAATTTCATAAAATAAACTTTTAAAGAATTAAACAAAAAAAGCACACTACATAAGGACTTACCCAATGTTTGTGTGCTTAATTATTGTTGGAGATTCTCCAAAAGTGATCGCGCCAGGATTCGAACCTGGGACCTACTCATTAGAAGTGAGTTGCTCTATCCAGCTGAGCTACGCAACCAATATTTACTGTTAAAAGTTATTAAAATAACTTCATTTTGTCGGGGTGGCAGGATTCGAACCTGCGACCTCCTGCTCCCAAAGCAGGCGCGATGACCGGGCTACGCTACACCCCGAGGTGTGAAAAAAATAAGCGGAGAGTAAGGGATTCGAACCCTTGGTACAGTTTCCCATACGCTTGTTTAGCAAACAAGTCCTTTCGGCCACTCAGGCAACTCTCCAATCTTCTATGTTACATATAAGAACTTATCTTTTTAGCGGTTGCAAATCTAGGATTTACTTCTTATTATTGCAAGAGAATTAGATAATATTTTTCAAAAAAAAGTCAATTTAATTAAAATGAATTAATAATCAAGGACATAGAATACAATTTAATTAACTATTTATATTGGATTCAATAATTAAAGAGATGTTTTTAATGATTTTAATCTTAAATTAAGAAAAAATAGCTAATAATTTATTAAATTCGCAAAAAATAAATATTATGAGTACTAAAGTAGTTATAGTTTCAGCAGTAAGAACTCCAATTGGAAGTTTTATGGGTTCATTGTCAAGTGTTCCAGCTACACAATTAGGTGCAGCAGCTATCAAAGGAGCATTAAATAAAATTAATTTAGATATCAACCTTGTTGACGAAGTAATAATGGGTAACGTGGTTCAAGCCGGAAACGGTCAAGCACCAGCTAGACAAGCTGCATTAGCCGCAGGTTTGTCAAATAATGTTATATGCACAACCATAAATAAAGTTTGTGCTAGTGGAATGAAAGCTGTTATGCAAGGAGCTCAAGCTATTATGGCTGGAGATGCGGAAGTAGTTGTTGCAGGTGGAATGGAAAACATGAGTTTAATTCCTCATTATGTACACATGAGAAATGGAGTTAAATTTGGACCAACTACTTTAGTTGACGGAATGCAAAGAGATGGTTTGGTTGATGCATACGATAATCAAGCTATGGGAACATGTGCAGATTTATGTGCATCAGAATATAAAATTTCAAGAGAAGAACAAGATAATTATGCCATTCAATCTTATGAGCGTTCTGCAAAAGCATGGGAAGCTGGAAAGTTTGATTCAGAAATAGTTCCTGTTGAAGTACCACAGAGACGTGGAGATGCTTTAGTTGTGTCTAAAGACGAAGAATATATAAATGTTAAGTTGGAAAAAATTCCTGCCTTAAATCCAGTTTTTAGTAAAGATGGAACTGTTACTGCAGCAAATGCATCAACAATAAACGACGGAGCTGCTGCTTTAGTCTTAATGAGTGAAGAAAAAGCAAAATCTTTAGGATTAACTCCTTTAGCTTACATAAAATCATATGCAGATGCAGCTCAAGAACCAAAATGGTTTACTACTTCTCCTGCAATAGCCTTACCAAAGGCATTAGATAAAGCTGGAATTTCAATAGGTGATGTAGATTATTTTGAATTTAATGAAGCATTCGCAGTTGTTGGGTTAGCTAATGCAAAAATATTAGGCTTAACTGAGGATAAAATTAATGTAAATGGTGGTGCAGTTTCTTTAGGTCATCCATTAGGTTGTTCTGGTGCTAGAATTATTGTAACATTAATTAATGTTTTAGCTCAAAATAATGCAAAAATTGGTGCTGCTGCTATTTGTAATGGCGGCGGTGGTGCTTCTGCAATAGTTATTGAAAGAGTATAATTGAAGTTAAATTTTTTAGAATTATGATTTAGAGTATATTTGTACTTTAAATCATAATTTTTATTTTACATCCTATTAATGTTTGGTATTTGTAACCTAGCCATAGTTCCTTTGCGATTTGAACCTTCTGATAAAAGTGAACAGGTTTCACAACTTTTATTTGGAGAACATTTTAAAATTATTGAACAAAACCCTAAGTGGGTTTATGTTGAACTTGCTTATGATGGTTACAAAGGTTGGATTGATAGTAAACAATTTCAACCAATTATTGAAGAACATTTTAATAGATTAAACAACATTCCAAGTGTTTTGAGTGCTGATTTAATTGAATATATCTGTACTCCTTCCAATCAATTAATTCCAATTTCTTTAGGAACTAGTTTATCCTTTTTAGATAATGATGAAATTAATGAATCAAAATTTTCATTTGATGGTATAAAAGTTTGTGGCATAAAAAATAAAGCTGAATTAATTAAAACAGCCTTTATGTATTTGAATGCTCCTTATTTATGGGGTGGAAAATCTCCTTTCGGAATTGATTGTTCTGGATTTACTCAAATGGTTTATAAATTAAATGGATATAAATTATTTAGAGATGCATCACAACAAGCTAATCAAGGAGAAGCTTTAAGTTTTATTGAAGAAAGCGAACCAGGTGATTTAGCTTTTTTTGACAATGAAGAAGGTAATATTATACATGTTGGAATTATGATGGAAGACAATTACATTATTCATGCATCAGGAAAAGTTAGAATTGACAGACTAGATCATCTAGGAATTTATAATGTTGATACTGGCAGACATACTCATAAACTCAGAGTTATTAAAAAAGTTATATAAAATAAAAATCCCGTTTTTCAACGGGATTTTTTATTCTTTATAATTTAGCTGCTTTATCTTTTAGTCCTAGAATTTCATAAGTGCTCTTTAACATGATTTTTGTGTTTTCACTACTAGGATCTAATTTATAAGATTCTTCAAAATGAGGCATTGCTGCTTCGTACATACTCTTTCTTTTAGCCATCAACTCTTCATATTTTTTTGGCTTATCTAAGTTCTTATTAATTTCTTCAACTAAGCCTGCGTCTTCAGACAAACCTAAATACCCAATATTAAAATGCAAAGAGGCATTAGTAGGATCTTTTTTTATAATTTCTTTAATTAAATTTTTATAAGTAGTAACGTCATTTTGTACATAATAAAAATTAGCTTGTTCAATAAGTATGTTTAAATCATTAGGACTTTCACTAACTAAATCTTGGTAAGCTTTCTTTGCTCCTTCAACATCACCAGTTTGAACTTTTAAATTAGCTATTAATTTCAGAATATCTGACCTACCTGAAACTTTTTCATCTCTAGGTTTTTCATGTGTTTTTAAATCAAGTTTTGTTTTTCTAGCTCTAATTGACGTAAAAGATTCTTCTTCATCATTTAATTTATTAATAGCGAAATAGACCATTCCGTTTTTTAAATAATCACTATCTCTATATTCTTCATATAATTTAATAGCTGTTGGAAAATCTTCTCCTTGTACAGATAATATGGCAGCATTTAATAAATTGGAACCTGACTTCTTATCTAATTTATATAAATTATAGAAAGTAGCTGATGCCATTTTATATTGTTTTGCTTCATTTAATTGAAAAGCTGCTTGTTCAATTTGTGGAATTAAAAATGAATAAGCCTCATTAATATCATCAGTATATATTTTTTTCCCTTCTTTCTTTTCATACTCTAAAGTTTCATTCATAGAATTAACAAAAATCTCAATGTTTTTTGGACTCATTAATCTTTGAACCTCTTTAGGTGTAATTTTAGAACCAAGATTGTTTAATTCTGCCATTGGCAACATTCCTGTATAAAAATTTGTATAGACCTTATCTTCTTCTGAAATAGCTAAAGTTTCTAAAGTTTTTAAAGCAGATTTATAGTCCTCAATATCAGATGTTGAAGGTGTATCTTTTGCATAAATTTTCTTTAAAGTTTTTAACTCATCTTTCTGAGCAAATGTTAAAAAGCTTATTAACAATGCTACTAGTAATGTTATTTTTTTCATGTTTAGTAATTTAAAAAAAGCCCAAAACTAATTGGGCTTTGTAATTTATTCTTGTATTTCAGGTTCTTCTGAAGAATCAATATCTGTGCCATTTTCAACATCATCAATTGTTCCTTCTACTTGTTCTTCAGCTTCAACAATTTCGCCTTCTATAATTTCTTCTTCATCTTCACGAAGTACTTTTGTTACAGCAGCAATTGAATCTTTACCCTTAATATTAATTAATCGAACACCTTGAGTAGCTCTACCCATTGTTCTTAAGTCAGAAACATTCATTCTAATTGTTAATCCAGATTTATTGATAATCATTAAATCATCTGCATCTGAAACAATGTTGATTGACACTAAAGCACCTGTTTTTTCAGTTACATTTAATGCTTTAACACCTTTTCCTCCTCTATTGGTAATTCTATATATTGCTTCTCCGTCTTCTTCAAGCTTAGTACGTTTTCCGTATCCATTTTCGGTTACAACTAACAACTGAGTATCATTAACGTCATTTACATCTACAGAAACCATTCCAATTAATTCGTCTGTTTCATCTTTAAGAGTAATACCTCTTACACCAGAAGCAGTTCTACCCATTGGTCTAGTTTTTGCTTCTTCAAAACGAACAATCTTTCCTGAACGTACTGCTAATAAAACTTGACTATTACCAGTAGTTAATTTTGCTTCTAATAATTCATCATCATCTTTAATTGTAATGGCTGCAACACCATTTACTCTTGGACGAGAATATTTTTCTAAAGATGTTTTCTTAACTTGACCTTTTTTAGTAGCCATAATTACATAGTGACTATTGATGTATTCTTCATCTTTAAGATCTTGCGTACAAATAAATGCTTTTACTTTGTCATCACTTTCTATGTTAATAAGGTTTTGAAGCGCTCTACCTTTACTAGCTTTTGTGCCTTCTGGAATTTCAAAAACTCGCATCCAGAAACATTTTCCTTTTTGTGTAAAGAACATTAAATATTGATGATTGGTTGCTACAAATAAATGCTCAAGGAAATCTTCGTCTCTTGTTGCTGCACTTTTTTGACCAACTCCACCTCTATTTTGTGTTTTGTATTCTGTTAAAGATGTACGTTTAATGTATCCTGCATGAGAAATTGTAACAACTACTTGTTCATCGGCAATTAAATCTTCAATACTTACATCTCCTCCAGCATATTCAATTATCGAACGCCTTTCGTCACCATATTTATCTCTTACTTCAGCTAATTCATCTTTAATTACCTGCGATCTCATTTCTTTACTAGCTAATAACTCTTTTAAATAAGTAATTAACTTCATAAGCTCTTCATATTCAGCACGTAATTTATCTTGTTCAAGACCTGTTAATTGTCTTAAACGCATTTCAACGATTGCTTTAGCTTGAATTTCAGATAATTTGAAACGTTCAATTAAACTATTTCTTGCTTCTTCTCCATCATTTGAAGCTCTAATAATTTTAATTACTTCATCAATATTGTCTGATGCTATTATTAAACCTTCTAATATATGAGCTCTTTCTTCAGCTTTACGCAATTCATAAGTAGTTCTTCTAACAACTACATCGTGTCTGTGTCCCACAAAATAATGAATCAAATCTTTTAGATTCAACATTTGTGGTCTTCCTTTTACTAATGCAATGTTATTTACACTAAATGAAGACTGAAGTTGTGTATATTTATATAAAGTATTTAAAACTACATTAGGAACTGCATCACGTTTAAGTTCATAAACGATACGCATTCCGTTTCTATCCGATTCATCACGAATGTTAGAAATACCTTCAATTTTTTTATCATTAACTAAATCAGCCGTTTTTTTAATCATATCGGCTTTATTCACTTGATAAGGAATTTCCGTTACGATTATAGCTTCTCTATTGTTAGACTCTTCAAAAGTAGCTTTAGCACGCATTACAATACGTCCACGACCAGTTTTGAATGCTTCTCTTACGCCCTCATACCCATAAATTGTTCCTCCAGTAGGAAAATCGGGAGCTTTGATATAATTGATCAATTCGTCTATTTCAATTTCTGGATTGTCAATAAAAGCAAGAGTTCCATCAATAACTTCTGTTAAGTTATGAGGAGCCATATTTGTTGCCATACCTACTGCAATTCCTGAAGCACCATTAATTAATAAGGTAGGAATCTTTGTTGGCATTACTGTTGGTTCGTACAAAGTATCATCAAAATTCAACTGAAAGTCAACTGTCTCTTTATCTAAATCAGCCAACATATCTTCAGAAATCTTACGCATACGAGCTTCCGTATAACGCATTGCTGCTGGACTATCTCCGTCGACAGAACCAAAGTTACCTTGACCATCTACTAACATATAACGTAAACTCCATTCTTGAGCCATACGCACCATGGCATCATAAACAGATGTATCTCCGTGTGGGTGATACTTTCCTAATACTTCTCCAACAATTCTCGCTGATTTTTTATGTGCACTATTTGCTCTAACTCCTAATTCGTGCATTCCATATAATACTCTTCGATGTACAGGTTTTAAACCATCTCTAACATCAGGAAGAGCTCTAGATACAATAACTGACATTGAATAATCAATGTAAGCTGATTTCATTTCATCTTCTATGTTAATAGGAATTAACTTTTCTCCTTCAGACATAAGTTGTTATATTAATTTGTATTTAAATCTTTAACGTGCCAATTTACATCTTTTAATAATTTTTATAGCTATTTTTTTTAATAAATATTAAAGATTTATTAACAAAAAGATGTTGTTTTTTGATGATAACTCCACTTAAATTAACTTTTGTATTTGAGTTTTTTTTTGTCAATTAGCCTTGTGATATAAAATACTTTGTTTA
>NZ_CAXBFR010000043.1:0-22125 GCF_963975005.1 uncultured Flavobacterium sp. | reverse complement strand
TTTTCATTTCGGTATCACGAATTACAGCATTACTATAAGCACGTTTAGATTCATCGCCACTGTGAATAAAATCATATAAAACATCTACATCTTCTCCTAAATAACCTCCAGGTGAGCGCACTAATCCGTTAGAACGATAATAATGATAATAAGATGTATTTGGAGCAACTGGGATGATAACTTCTAATCCTTTTACTCCTGTTGTAGCCGCTGCAAGTGGAATAGTTCCATTATATGAAGTTCCTGTCATGCCTACCTTTCCAGTAGTCCAATAAGCCTTAACTTTTTCGTTTCCATCAGGTGTTGTATATCCTTTTGCACGTCCGTTTAACCAATCTACTACTGCTTTTGGAGCTAAAGATTCGTTTTCACCTCCAACTGTTGGAGATCCTTGAGACAAACCTGTTCCAGGAGAACAAGAATGAACCACAATAAAACCTCGAGGCAACCAAGTTGAGACTTGTGAGTTTGATATAATAGGACGTTTACCTGTTCTAACCACTTCTGCATGAACACGTTCTTTTCCTATTTCTCCTAATTCATGATTTACATCCCAAAAACCACCTTCTACATCTGGTGCAACACCAGAATAATAGGGGCTTGATTCATAAATTACAGGAAGTTTTAATCCTTCAGTATCAGTTTGAATAGGTCTAGTGACATCAACATACATTCGGTCTTTTTTACCATCACCATCAGTGTCAAAAGTTGTTTCTACCCAAAGATCATGTCTAATCCATTTTTCAGAATCTTTAAATTCAGGAACAATTTGTGCCTCACCATTTTCAAAAATAGGAACAGATTTTACCACCGTTTGTGCTTGAGCAGAAATAAAAGGTAAAATTAGTATTGATAAAAAGAAACTTAATTTGATTAGTTTTTTCATGGTTCTTTTGTCTTTATTATCTTAATGTTTGCTTGCAGTTTATGCTATAAATTGTGGTATATTAATCACAAGCATAACAAATATAGACAAAATTTTGAATCGTAGTGATTTTAAAGAAGGAAAAAACAAAGTCCAAAC
The DNA here is from genome assembly GCF_963975005.1 of uncultured Flavobacterium sp. Taxonomy (GTDB): domain Bacteria; phylum Bacteroidota; class Bacteroidia; order Flavobacteriales; family Flavobacteriaceae; genus Flavobacterium. The sequence goes on along the minus strand of NZ_CAXBFR010000043.1, from coordinate 21,101 downwards.
CATTAAAATAAAACTTTTTTTAGAAGTAATTTTTTAGCTTTCTGTATACCAATTCTATTTTATGTATTGTAAACTAATTTCAAATACTTTCAACAAACTTTAAAAATACTTTTTTGTGAAGTTCAAGATCTAAATTAGGAGAAAGTGATGCACGAACAATATAATCTTTGTCACCTTCTTTTGTAGTTCCTTGAGTAGATGTTGCTGGTATCGTCCAATAACAACCTTTTAACTGTCCGTAACTTACACAGAATTTACTTTCGTTAGGAATTTCGGTAATCATTAAATGGATTAATTTAAGATTTAAGGCTCTTTTATAAGTTTCTTTTTCTGCATCAGTATTTCCTTTTGTAGGAAGATCTAATGAAAACACTGAAGGTGTAAATCCTTGTTCGGCTAATTCCTCTGAAACAAAATTTATTTTGGCTTCAGGCAAAGTAGCGTTGATAAAGTTTACAAAATCACGAGTGTTTTTATAAGCATCAATAATTCTTTGATTCATTGAAGGCAATTGTTTGGCTAATATCTCATATTGAAGCGCTGTAGCTTCATTATCACAAAGATCTAGATGTATGGCTATTTTTTTCATCAAAGCAGCTGTTTTTTTATTCCCTACACAGTAACCAGCAGTACATTGTCCGCCACTTGGAAATTTCGATCCACTTGCAAATGAAATCGTTCTAACCGTTGCAAGTATGTCTTCTTCTCCTAGAAAGTGTACATTAGGACAAAAAGTTTGATCTAAAATAAAAACAGGATCGATGGCAATTGTGCCTTTAGTAGTTTTGCGTTCTTGACTTAAAACATTTTTTAAATCTATAAGATTAGGAACTTCGACTCTTGGGTTTGTTGGAATCTCAGCAATGATGTATGGAACTGCATCTTCATTTGCAATTTGAGTTAAAACAGTGTTTATACTTTGGACCATGTCATTGTCACCATCTACTAGTAAATCTACTATTTCAACATTATCAATACAAGCTGCAACACGTCTTGCTTGGTCATTTGTTCCACCATAACAATTAGGAGGAACGATAATTTTGATCGCTTTCCCTTTATGTTTCTCTATTGCATCGTGAATTAATCCCATTAAAATTGCATACTGAATTGATAATCCACTTGAAGCAACTAATGGTTTTGTGTTTGTATTTGTAATCTTTTTAATTGAATTTAAGACCGCTTTTTTGTCGGCTTCAATATTTCTAGTTGTAGTATTAACAGTAGCTTGAGATACAAGAAGCTTCAAAGCTGAAAGAGAATCATCTGGTGTCATCGCAATGGTTTCTCTTCTTCTTACATGCTGAATGTCTGAAATATAATTTTCATTTTGCGCTCCGTTTACAACCAAAACACTTCCTAAGTTGTTATAAAGACTTACAAGAAAATCAACTCCAGTTGGAATGTTAATTACACCAAATTTTTCTTCATTTGAAATTAAAATAGTACTACCATTAAAAGCTGGAATTGCTTCTGTGTTTTCAATTTTCTTTAAATCAAAAGTATAGCCATAAATGGTTTTTACTATTTCAGCATCAAAAAAAGCAGGTAATTCATCCGTATAAATAATTTGGGTATTTTTATGGTCTAATAAATTTTTTCTTAGAACAGCTAAAACAGGAACTGTCATTGATGAGAAACTAATTACATTTTCTGATTTTAGATTGTTTAAGTTAGCAATTCCCCATTCTAGCACACATGATAAAGGATGGCCTAAGCGAATATAATCATAAGCAGTAGGTAACTCATTTAGTGCTGATGAGTCAGAATTATTGTTATTGTATAAGGTTTCAAACTGGTCTAAAAATTGAGTTTTGGCTGCTTTTTCATCATAAATATCTAATCTATGAGTTGTTATATTTAACCAGCCAGTAGGCATATTTTTTAGTACTTCTTTAATGTAATTTAGCATTTTATTTTCTTTCATTATTTTTCTTTTGATAGTTGAAGGAAGCATTAATTATTTCTTCTTAAAAGTCTTATTAGGAGTTGCTCTTTGTCCGGGTATACTTCTGTCAACTTTTGGTAAACTAGCTTCTTCTGTTTTGCTTGAAGGTTCGATTAATTCATTTAGTTGTGTGATTTCAGATTCAGTTAAATCTCTGTATTTTCCAACAGGAACGTCTAATGAAATATTAATGATACGAGTTCGTTTTAGGGCAACAACGTCGTAATCTAAATATTCACACATTCTACGAATTTGACGGTTTAACCCTTGCGTTAAAATTATTCGAAAAACGGTTTTACTAATTTGTTCTACTTTACATTTTCGTGTTAAAGTTTCTAAAATCGGAATTCCGTTACCCATTCTTTGGATAAAACGTTCTGTAATTGTTTTGTTTACAGTTACAATATATTCTTTTTCGTGGTTGTTTCTGGCGCGAAGAATTTTATTGACAATATCACCATCATTGGTCATGAAAATCAATCCCTCGCTGGCTTTGTCTAAACGTCCAATAGGAAAAATACGTTCTGGATAATTGACATAATCAACAATATTATCACGCACACTTTGATTAGTTGTGCATTCAATTCCAACAGGTTTGTTAAAAGCTAAATAAATACGTTTTTCAGTATTTTCATTAATCATAACACCATCGACACGAACTTCGTCTTTTGAAGTTATTTTAGTTCCCATTTCTGGCACAACTCCATTTATTGTAACTCTTCCTTGATCGATTAACTTATCGGCTTCTCTGCGAGAACAATACCCAGATTCTGATAAAAATTTATTAATTCGTGTTTCATTTTCTTCCATACGACAAAGATATGAAATAGAATTATGAATTATGAATTTCTAAAGCTTCAAGATTATTTAGAATTTAGTATAAAATGAAAAATTAGTTTAAACTGTTAGAAGTTAAAAGACCAAAAATTTCATGTTATTCTATGTGTTTTTAAAAATGCTAATCTATAATCAAAAATAAAAGCAAAAAAAAATCCCGATTTTCATCGGGATTCATATTACATTTTAGCAAAAAGCTTTTCCATTTTTTCTCTTTCTTCTTCAGCTAACATACTGTCAACTAAAATTCTACCACTGTGTTCATCAGTGATGATTTTCTTTCTACCAGCAATTTCCATTTGAGTTTGTGGTGGAATTGTAAAAAAAGATCCTGCAGAAGCACCACGTTCGATAGAAACAACTGCCATTCCGTTTCTTACACTAGATCTAATTCTATTGTAAGCGTTTAACAATCTTTCTTCTATTTGTTTTTGATATTCTTCTGATTTTTTAGTTAAGAACGTTTCTTCTTTTTCAGTTTCAGATAATATATCGTTTAATTCAGATTTTTTATGTTTTAAGTGCGTTTGTTTAGATTCTAAACGCTCTTTAGATTGACCGATTACTTCTTTTTTGTGTTCTAAAGAAGCTTTCATTTCCTTAATATGCTTTTCGGCCAATTGAATTTCTAATTCTTGAAATTCCATTTCTTTAGCTAAAGAGTTGAATTCTCTATTGTTACGAACATTCTTTTGTTGTTCTAAATATTTTTTAATTGATGCTTTATGTTCATCAATTGCGTTTTTCTTTTCTTTAATCTTTTCATCAATGCTTTCCAAGTCAGCTTTTAACTTATCTAAACGAGTAGTTAATCCTGTAACTTCATCTTCTAAATCTTCAACTTCTAAAGGTAATTCACCTCTAACATTTCTGATTTCATCAATTTTAGAATCGATTAGTTGTAAAGCATATAATGCTCTTAATTTGTCTTCAACGTTTAATTCTTTAGTAGCTGCCATATTTTAAAAGTACTTAACTGGATTTGTATTTTCTTGTGATAAAATGATTGCAAAATTAGTGATTTTTTCTTTAAGATAATCAACAATATAGTTTTTTGTAAATCTTTCACTTTCAAAATGGCCAATATCGGCCAATAAAAGGTGATTTTCAGCTTCATAAAATTGATGGTATTTTAAATCTGCTGTAAGATAAGCGTCTGCTCCAGAGGCAATAGCGTTCTTTATAGCATAACTTCCTGATCCACCAAGAACAGCAACTTTTTTAATAGGTTTTCCTAAAAGTTTACTATGTCTTATACCTTTGCAATCTAGTTTTTCTCTAATTAATTGTAAGAAATCTGATTCTGAAAGAGCATTTTTTAGCGAGCCAACTCTTCCTAAACCTATATTTTGATGTTTGTTTTCGATGTTATAAATTTCATAAGCCACTTCTTCATACACATGATTTGAAAATAAAGCTTTTATGATTTTTGATTGCAAATGTTTTTCAAATGTGACTTCAATTTTGATTTCTTTAGCTTCTACAAATTCAAATCGAGAACCAACTTCTGGGTTGCTATTTTCATTTCCCATGTATGTTCCGATGCCTTGACTGCTGAAACTGCAATCTTCATAATTTCCTATATTTCCAGCACCAGCGTCAAATAAAGAATTTCTTAATTTTTCAGCATTATCAGAAACCGTATAAGTCACTAATTTTTGAATATAATTCTCTTTTGGAATTAATACTTTTGAATTTTCTATTCCTAAAGCATCACAAAATATTTTATTAACTCCATCTTTATGATTATCTAAAGCAGTGTGAACAGCATAAATAGCAATATCTTTTTTAATAGCTTTAATAACAGCTCTTTCTACATAGTTTTTGCCTATAATTTTTTTTAAACCTCCAAAAAGAATAGGATGAAAACATACCACCAAATTACATTTGTTAGCAATAGCTTCATCAATGACAACTTCTAATGCATCGTGACAAACTAAAATTCCAGTAAGATTTGCATTTTCGTCACCAACTAGTAAACCTACATTGTCAAAACTTTCGGCATAACCTAGTGGAGCCATTTTTTCAAGGATTGCAAGTGTGTCTTTGATTTTCATTTGAATGTAATTTTTGTTTAACAAAGTAACGAATAATCATTTCAAGATAAAAATTAGATGCAAAAAAAGTGTATTTTCGTGCTATGAATATTTTTCGAAAACTACTTTTTCCGGTTGCCTTAATCTATTGGCTTGTGACTTTTATTAGAAATTTTCTATATGATATAGGAATGTTTAAAAGTGAATCCTTTGATATTCCGATTATTGCAGTTGGAAATTTAAGTGTTGGTGGCACAGGAAAATCACCTCAAATTGAATATTTAATTCGATTATTGTCGAGTAAATATCAAGTAGCAACTTTAAGTCGTGGCTATAAAAGAAGTACAACAGGTTTTGTTTTAGCAGATCATAATGCGAATGCGAATACACTTGGTGATGAACCTTTTCAGTTTTTTTCAAAATATCCAAAAATAATAGTGGCTGTTGATGAAAATAGAGTAGAAGGAATTAAGATTTTATTAGAATTAGATAAAAAACCAAACCTAATTTTATTAGATGATGCTTATCAGCATAGGAAAGTTAAAGCTGGATTTTATATTTTATTAACTGCTTACGACGATTTATTTTGTGATGATTTTATTTTGCCTTTCGGGAATTTACGCGAAACAAGTTTTGGAAAAAATCGTGCTGATATGATAATTGTCACTAAATGTCCTAACAATATAGACGAACTTGTACAAAAGAAAATTAAAGATAAATTGAAAGTTCTGCAACCTATTTACTTTACTACAATTTCTTATGATGTGAATGTATATAATGAATCAGGACAACTTTCGGTAAATGAAATTAAAGAGGAAGAAAAAGTTGTAGTTGCCGGAATTGCAAAGCCAAAACCATTTTTTGATTTTTTAGAAGCCAAATCAAGTGAAACAATGATTTTTTCTGACCATCACAATTTTGAAGAAAGAGATATAAATTCAATTTTAAATAAAGCAAAAAAAAATAAAATCATTACAACCGAAAAGGATTATGTAAGATTGAAAGATAAGTTGCCAAAAGAACAACTTTATTATTTACCGATTCAATCGCGATTTTTAAATGCTAGTACTCATTTTGATAAAACAATAAATAATTATGTGGAACAAAGTCCAAGAAACCGTTAGTTTTATTCAGTCAAAAACTAATAATTTTAAACCCGATTTTGGAGTTATATTAGGTTCAGGTTTAGGAAATTTTTCAGAAGATATTCAAATTGAGTATACTTTAGCTTATAAAGACATTCCTAATTTTCCAGTTTCAACGGTTGAAGGTCATAAAGGAGCTTTATTATTTGGATCAATTGGTTCGAAAAAAGTAATGGCGATGCAAGGTAGATTTCATTTTTATGAAGGATATGCTATGCAAGAAGTTACTTTTCCGGTTCGTGTAATGAAATATTTAGGCTTGCAAAAGTTAATTGTGTCAAATGCTTCTGGTGGTGTTAATTCAAATTTTGTTGTAGGTGATATTATGATAATCACGGATCACATTAACATGATGCCAGAACATCCTTTAAGAGGTCATAATGATGAACGTTTTGGACCGCGATTTGTAAATATGAGTGAGCCTTATTCTAGAAAGTTAATTCTAAAAGCAAAAGAAATTGCTAAAGAATTAAATATTGATGTTAAAGAAGGAGTTTATGTAGGTTTGCAAGGACCAACTTTTGAAACGTTAGCTGAATATAAAATGGTAAAAGCTATTGGTGGTGATTGCGTTGGAATGTCAACCGTACCAGAAGTAATTGTAGCGAAACACATGAATATGGATTGCTTTGGAGTTTCGGTAATTACAGATATGGGTGATGTCGAAAATATAGGTGAAGTTAATCACGAAGAAGTTCTTAAAGCAGCAAAAAAAGCAGAACCAAATGTTAGAAATTTAATCAAGAATTTAATTATTAGCGGTTAATTGTTTGATTATCGTCTTGTAAAATAATTTTATATCAGTTGGTTTACTTATGTAATCATTCATTCCTTTTGATTTTAAGTTTTTGAAGCACTCTTCACCTTCAATTGAAATTGCCGTAAAAGCAATAATTGGTGTTGTAGTATTGAATTCTCTTATTTTTTCAGAAATCTTATCTCCATTTATGTCAGGTAGGTTGATATCCATGATTATAATATCATAGTTATTTTGGTTTGATAATTTTAAAGCTTCTTTGCCGTTTGAAGCAACAGTGCAATAGGCATTATGTTTTTCAATGAGTTTTCTTGTGACTATTTGTGTAATATTATTATCTTCAACTAATAAGAAGTTTTTATTTTCCAAAATCGAATAGTCAATTTCATAAATTGGTTCAAATTCATCTTTAGCAATTTTAAAAGCAAGTTCGAAATTAAAATTACTGCCAATATTTTCTTCACTATTTAAATTTATTGAACTTCCTAAATGTTCCAATAATTTTTTCACAATAGTTAAACCTAAACCTGTTCCTCCAAATTTTCTATTTATTTCAGTTGAACCTTGCGTAAAGTTTTCAAAAATTAATTCTTGTTTGTCTTTGGAAATTCCCATTCCATTATCAATTATTTCAAATTTTATGGTTACTTCTTGATCTGTTATTTTACTTATTTTTAAATTAGTGGTTACTGTTCCATTGCTGCTGAATTTTATAGCATTTGAAATTAAATTAATTAAAATTTGGGTTAGTTTAGTTGGATCACCAATAACTTTTCTAGGAATTTTATCGTCAATAATTATCTTACACGTTACATTATTTAATTTTGCAATTTCATAAAGCGATTTGTCAATATTTATAATTTTTTTTCTAAGATTAAATTCTATTTCTTCTGTTATTAAATTTGGAGACTCAATCTTATTAATTTGAAGTACATCATTAATTAAGTTCATCAAATGACCGGTCGAAATTTTTAGGGAAATTAAATTTTCCATTTGACTTTCTTTTGGTTCTTCATTAATTAATATTTCGGAGATAATATTAATTGCATTTAAAGGAGTTCTAAGTTCATGACTTATAGTTGCTAAGAAATCACTTTTGGCTTTAATTGCTTTTTCTGACTTTTCCTTTTCTCGTTCTAATTCCTTATTTTTTTCTTTTAAAAGATTGTGGCTTTTAAATTCAATTGTGTTGTTTTTATATAATGATAAACTTAAAAGAGATAATATTGCAACCAAAGAAATGCTTAAAAGGTTTACTAATTTGTTAAAATGTTCTGTTTTGTCATTTTCAGAAATATTTTTTTTCGGAAGATTATTTTCTGAACTAATATTGATTTTATTAGTTGTTTTTGTTTCTATTAAAGTTGTTTTAATTGTATTTATATCTGGGGAAGATATAAATGTTACAATAGTTTTTGTATTAGCATTAAGGCTAAAAAAAATAAAAACAAAAAGAATTAACCTTTTCATATATAGTTTATTATAAAGGAAATATATGAATTATTTTTCTATAAAAGTTATCAAATCAATAATTCTCGACGAATAACCAATTTCATTGTCATACCAACCAACTATCTTAACCATATTGTCAATAACCGAAGTTAATTGAGCATCAAAAAGGCATGAATTTGTATTGCCAATTATATCAACAGAAACAATTGGATCTTCTGTGTAGTCTAAAATTCCTTTTAAATTACTAAAAGAAGCATTTTTAAAAGCGGTGTTAATTTCTTCGATAGTTACTTTTCTTTTTACATTTAGAGTAATATCAGTTAAAGAACCATCTGGAACAGGAACACGAATTCCACAACCACCAATTTTACCTTCTAATTGAGGAAATATTTTAGTCAAAGCCTTAGCAGCACCAGTCGTTGTTGGAACAATTGATTGTGATGCACCTCTTGCTCTTCTCAAATCTTTATGAGGTTGATCATGTAGGCTTTGGTCTGTTGTGTAGGAGTGAATTGTAGTAATGTAAGCTTGTTCAATTCCACACAATTCTTGCATGATTTTAAGCATTGGAGCAGCATTATTAGTAGTGCAACTCGCGTTTGAAACTATAGTTTCGGAACCATCTAAGATGTGTTCGTTTACACCAAGAACAACTGTTTTTATGGTTTCATCTTCTGGAGGAACAGATAAAATTACTTTTTTGGCTCCAGCTAAAATGTGTTTGTTTAATAATTCTGAAGTTTTAAATTTTCCAGTAGCTTCAATTACTACATCAATATTTAAAGATTTCCAATCTAGATTTTTAATTTCTTTTTCATTGAAAAACAGATAAGATTTATCATTGATGACAATCGAATTTGAAGTATGAGATATTTTTTCTTTTAAAACACCATGAATACTGTCATATTTGATTAAATGACTCATGGTTTTTGTATCGGCAATATCATTAATGGCAATAACTTCTATTGTAGGATGATTTAATAATAAGCGAAAAACATTTCGACCTATTCTTCCAAAACCATTAATTGCAATGCGTGTTTTCATTTTTTTTTGTGGTTTTTTAGGGTAAATGTTTAAAAGGTTTTGAGTTTAAAAGGTTTTATGTTTATTGTAGCACTTGACTTTTAATCTTTTAAACTCATAACCTTTTAACCTCTTTTATAAAATATGTTTTTCTGCGTGATAGGATGAGCGAACTAAAGCACCGCTTTCAACATGTCTAAAGCCAAGTTCTTTTCCGATTTTTTCGTACTTTTCAAATTGTTCTGGAGTGATGAATTCTTTAACAGGCAAGTGTTTTTTTGAGGGTTGCAGATATTGTCCAATAGTTACAATGTCTACTTTAGCATTTGCTAGATCGTGTAAAACTTCGATGACTTCTTCTTCGGTTTCACCTAAACCTAGCATAATTCCAGATTTAGTTCTTTTGATTCCTTGTTCTTTTAAGTAACGTAAAACCTCTAAACTTCTATCATATTTCGCTTGTATACGAACTTCACGAGTTAAACGTTTTACTGTTTCCATATTATGGGAAACAACTTCTGGCGCAACTTCAACGATTCTGTCAATATTTCTAGTGTTTCCTTGAAAATCAGGAATAAGTGTCTCTAAAGTTGTGGTTGGATTCATTCTGCGAATAGCTTTTACTGTTTCAGCCCAAATGATGGAACCCATGTCTTTAATATCATCTCTATCTACACTAGTAATTACGGCATGTTTGATGCTCATTAACTTAATAGATCGAGCTACTTTTTCAGGTTCATCCCAATCTACATCTTCTGGACGACCCGTTTTGACACCACAAAAGCCACAAGAACGCGTACAAATATTTCCTAAAATCATAAAAGTTGCAGTTCCTTCACCCCAACATTCTCCCATGTTTGGGCAACTTCCGGATGCGCAAATAGTATTTAGTTTATATTTATCAACCAAACTACGGAGTTCAGTGTATTTTTTTCCTGTCGGAAGTTTTACACGAAGCCATTTTGGTTTTGGTTCTCTTGGTGGAAATACATTTTCTATAGCGCTGTTCATTTGCTTAAAATTTGAAAAGCAAAGATACAATTTCAATTGCAAAATTCAATTGTAAAATTCAATTATCAATTATTAAATATTTCACAAAATGTATAAAAAACGGATTGAAATTATTCTAGTGTTTTATTTTAGCTTTAGAAATTCTTATTTCTTCCTAATAATTTCTGCTAACAATTTTTTACCCCGTAGTAATTTGATTTTTATGTTATTTAAAGGCTCTTCTAATTGGTCAGCCATGTCTTGATAGCTCATTTCTTGAAAATAACGCATTTGAATAACTTCTTGATAAGCAGGTTTTAACTCTTTTATGCACAGTAATAATTGTGCTAAATTTTGTTCAATAATTAATTCATCTTCTGCTGTTGGAGAGTCATCAGCTATAGAATTGGCATAACTGTTATTTTCATCATCGTTATTAACAAACAAAGATGATTTCTTTTTTCGAAGCATATCAATATGAACATTTTTAGCAATTGCTATTAACCAAGTATTAAAACCATATTCAGCATTATAGTTGGTAATTTTATCAAAAGCTTTTGCAAATGTTTCTATAACAATATCTTCGGTATCTGTTTCATTTTCAGTTCGTTTTATCATAAAACCATAGACTTCATTCCAATAGAAATCTAGCAAAAAAGTAAAGGCAATTTGGTCACCAGTTTTTGCTTTTTCAATATTGTTTTGTATGATAGCTGATGTTACTTCCAATGTACTGGTTTTGAGAAAATATTAGTTAAAAATATGTTGACATGTGTAAATATAAGCACTAATTCTATAATTGGATACCAATACATTACATCTTTTTCATTTAATTTTCCAGCTCCATAACCTAATGAAATCCAACAGAAAATATATCTAAAAAAAACTATCCCTAAAACAATCATCCATTGAAATTGAAACGCTAACAAAAAAATTGCTAAAACAAAGAATAATAATTGAGAAAGAAAATATAATCCTAGTTGAAATTTGTCAAATGATTTGTATAATTTGGCGGTAGTTACGTGTCTTCTTTTTTGGTTAAACCAGTCTTTATAGGTAGTTCTTGGAGTTGAATAGGTAAAACTTTTAGGTGTGTAAACAAGAGCTGTATTTTCTTTATTAGCTACTTGGTTGATAAATAAATCATCATCTCCAGATCTTACCTTCATGTGATCAATAAAACCATTGTTGTCAAAGAAAACAGATTTTTTATAAGCTAAATTTCGACCAACTCCCATGTAAGGTTTTCCCACTTTTGCCCAAGAGAAATATTGAACTGCCGTCAATAAAGTTTCGTAACGAATAACTTTATTTAAAAACGAATTTTTAATTTTATCATAACCGCCATAACCTAAAACAATAGTTTTTTTCATTGTGAATTGTGCAGTAATTTGCTGCAACCAATCCTGAGAATTTGGATAACAATCTGCATCAATAAAGACTAAGTATTCTTTTGTTGCAGCTTTAATTCCTAGTGTTAATGCGAATTTTTTGTTTCCCCAAAAGGCTTCGTTATTTTCAACTTTGACTAATTTTACATTTGGATATTGTTTCTCGTATTCTTCAAAAATATCTAAAGTCTCATCACCTGAAGCATCATCAATTAAAACGATTTCGTAATCAGTATAATTTTGATTAATCAATAAAGGAAAAAATTTCTTTACGTTTTCAGCTTCGTTTTTTGCGCAAACAATAACAGAAACGGGAATTTTTTTTGATGAAATAGTTTGGATTTTGGCAAATGAGAATTGACCAAAAATTACGACATAATAAACAAATTGAATGAGAACTATTGCTATTAAAATATAAAGCAAAATGAATAAAATCATTTCCATTAAAATAAAATTAGGTATGACTTGTTTCTTTACAGTCTTTCATTTCTTCTTGAGTTTTTCCGCAAAAACCACAATTTTCTCCATCTTTATTTAAAAAAGGACTTTGACTAGCACATGTTCCAGCAAATTTTCCGTCTTTTTTCGCCCAAATTTTAATAGCAATTCCAGCAAATGCTAGGGCTAATAATACTATGGTAATTAAAATAAGTTTCATCTTTTTATGTAATTTTTATTTGTTGCAAAGATAGGTAGAAATTTAGAATTTAGAATTCAGAATTCAGAATTTTTGTATAAACTTGGAATTTGGAATTTTTATATTGGAATTTATTCTAAATCACATTCACTTCTGCTTCAATGTAAATTCCAAAAATGTTTAAAATAGTTTGCTGAATGTTTTTTGAAACTGCTAAAATTTCTTGTCCAGTTGCATTGCCATAATTCACTAATACTAAAGCTTGATTTTTATGAATTCCAGCGTCACCAAAGCGTTTTCCTTTAAAACCTGCTTGTTCAATTAACCAACCAGCCGGAACTTTAACTTCAGTTTCTGAAACTTTATAATGAGGCATTTCCGGATGATTTTTTTTGATAATATCATAAGCAGCTTTCAGAATAATTGGATTTTTAAAGAAACTTCCACTATTTCCAAGTTCTTTTGGGTTTGGTAATTTACTTTGTCTTATTGAAATCACTGCATTACTAACATCTTTAATGGTCGGATTTGTAATGTTGTTTTTTTCTAATTCAATATCAATTGCTCCATAAGAAGTATTGATTTTATGATTCTTCTTCGTTAGTTTGAATGTTACGTCTGTAATTATATATTGATTTTTTAATTCATTTTTGAAGATGCTTTCTCTGTAGCCAAAACGACAAGTTTCTTTATCAAATGATTTTATGCTTTGAGTTAAAATTTCCATAGCAGTGCAACTATCAAAAGTATCTTTAATTTCAATTCCATAAGCACCAATATTCTGAATTGGAGTAGTGCCAACATTTCCCGGTATTAGTGATAGATTTTCTATTCCACCAAAACCATTTTCAATACACCAAAGTACAAATTCATGCCAATTTTCTCCAGCTTGTGCTCTTATCCATGCAAAGTTTTCGTCTTCTTTTACGACTTCTATTCCTTTTAAATTTACATGAACTACTAATTTTTCAATATTTTGAGTCAAAAGCATATTGCTTCCGCCACCAAGAACAAAAATATTTTGATTAGTTTTTAAAACTGAAGCCAATTCAGTTGTGTTTGAAACGGCAACAAACTCTTTTGCTTGAGCTGAAATACCAAATGTATTGTATGCTTTTAATTGAAAATTTGACTTAAAATTCATATGTAAAAATTAAGACGCAAAAATAAGATTTATTATTCAATAATAATATCAACTTAAAGTTTAAAAATCTTATACGATTGAAGAGTAGATTGAATAATCGTTTCTGTTCTCTGCTCGTGTGTGTCTGTGATGAAAATTTGTCCAAAAACATCATTATTTACCATAGAAACTATTTTTTGAACTCGAGTCTCATCTAATTTGTCAAAAATATCATCAAATAACAGAATGGGTAATACGCCACTTTTTTCTTTGATAAATTCAAATTGAGCAAGTTTTAAAGCTATTAAAAATGATTTTTGTTGTCCTTGTGATCCGAATTTTTTAATAGGAAAACCATCAATTTCAAAGGATAAATCATCTTTGTGTATTCCGACCGAAGTATATTGTATGGCTTTGTCTTTGGGTAAATTATTTTTCAATAAGTTTTCTAACGAATTTTCAAACAATTGACTTTCGTATTTTAGTTGTACTTCTTCTGCAGAATCTGTTATGGTTTGATGGTGTTTTTGAAAAATCGGAATAAAACTATCTAAAAATTGTTTTCTTTTATTAAAAATTTTTAAGCCAATAATTGACATTGGTTCATCATAAATAGCTAAATTATCTGCATCAAAAACATGATTTAAAGCAAAATACTTCAACAAGGCATTTCTTTGGGATACGATTTTTTGGTAGCGAATTAATTCATTTAAATATGAACTATCTAAAATAGAAATTACACTATCAATAAACTTTCTCCTGGTTTCGCTGCCTTCAGTTATTAAGTCAGAATCAGAGGGAGAAATAATCACTAAAGGAATAAAACCTATATGTTCAGAAAGTTTTTCATATATTTTTCCGTTGCGTTTTATAGTTTTCTTTTGGCCTTTTTTTAGACTACAAACTACTTTTTCTTCCTTATTTTCTTTTTCGAATATTCCATCTATAACAAAAAACTCCTCACCATGCTTTATATTTTGACTTGCTGATGGATTAAAATAACTTTTCCCATAGGCCAAATGATAAATAGCATCTAAAATATTTGTTTTTCCAACACCATTTTTCCCAACAAAACTATTGATTTTGGTATCAAAGTCATATTGCAGGTCAGTTATGTTCTTGTAATTAAGTAAGGAAATGGATTTTAAAAACACTAGTAAATTTAAGGTTTTAGAGGTGAAAAAATTGCAAAGCACAAATTTAAGTGTAAATTATGGAATAATAATAGTGAGAATGTTTTTAATTTTCTTAAATTTTTTATGGCTAATTCAATAAAAGTTATATTTTTGCACCTCATTAAATTAAAATAAATGGCAACGTATAACAAAAGAGGATATAAAGCACCTAAACCGAAAGATATTGCAGATGATGCAACAAATGAAATAGATGGAACTTTTGATGGTGATAGTACTACTGCAGAAGTTTTTGAAACCTTAGACGTTCAAGCTAACAAAGCTGAAGACTGGGTTGTTAAGAACCAAAAATTAATAATGGGAATTGTTGGAGCAATAATTCTTTTATTAGTCGCATATTTTGCTTACGATAGATTTATTGTTGAGCCAAATGAAGAAAAAGCGGTGAACGAAATGTTTCAAGCACAACAATATTTTAAGCAAGCAGTTGAGGCACAAGCTACTCCAGATTCATTATTTAATCTAGCCTTAAAAGGTGGTGAAGGAAAGTTAGGATTTGAAGGAATTATTTCGGAATATTCTGGAACTAAGTCAGCTAACTTGGCTCAGTATTATGCTGGGATGTCTTATTTAAACTTAAAAGATTATAAAAATGCAGTTGAGCATTTAGAAAAATTTTCTTCTGATGATGAAATGTTAAAACCAATTGCTTTAGGAGCTATCGGTGATTCATTTTCTGAATTGAAAAAAGTTGATGATGCACTTTCATATTATTTAAAAGCAGCTGAAGCTTCTGATAATGATTTTACTTCTCCTCGTTACTTTATGAAACATGGCTTATTAGCTATGATGAATGGTAAAAAAGAAGCAGCTTTAAAGTCTTTTAAAACAATTAAAGAAAAATATAGCACTTCTTCAGAAGCTGCAAATATTGACGGATACATTGCAAGAGTTGAATAAATATGGCAACAGAAAATAAAAATTTATCTAATTACGATAAAAACACAATCCCAAACGTGAAAGATTTTCGGTTTGGGATTGTTGTTTCAGAATGGAACGATGATGTAACAGAAGGTCTTTTTAAAGGTGCTTTTGAGACACTAGTAGACTGTGGTGCATTGTCAGAAAACATTGTAAGATGGAATGTGCCAGGAAGCTTTGAATTAATTTTTGGAGCAAAAAAAATGCACGAAGAATCAGAAGTTGATGTTGTAATTGTAATTGGATCTCTAATTAAAGGAGAAACAATGCATTTTGAATATGTTTGTGAAGGAGTTACACAAGGAATAAAAGATTTAAACTTGATGTACGATGTTCCTACGATATTTTGTCTTTTAACAGACAACAACAAACAACAATCATTAGATAGAAGCGGTGGAAAGCACGGAAACAAAGGTGTGGAAGCAGCCATTGCAGCTATTAAAATGGTAACTTTGGGTTAAATTTTACTTAAAAAATAGTTAACCTACTCATTTGAGTAGGTTTTTTTATGGCTTTTAGCTAATAATTCTGTAAATTTGATTATTATTTAAATAACAAAAAATGCTATGTTTATTAAATCATTGTTAAGGCTTCATTCTCATAGAAGGTTCGATTATCAACCTCGTTATTATGATGAACAAAAAGAACAAAGAGAACAAAGACTTGAAAATAGACGATTATTGAGAGATACAGAAAAGCGTATTTCTTTTAGAACGGGTTGGCATGCAGAAAGTAAAATGCATTCTTCAAGGTCTAGTAGTTTTAGAATAGCAATAATAGCTGGTGTTTTAATCTTAATTTGTTACTTCATTTTACGTTCGCTAAATATTGATTTATATTAAATGTCAGCAAAAATAAAACTATTACCTGATCATGTTGCCAATCAAATTGCCGCTGGAGAAGTTGTTCAACGACCTGCTTCTGTAGTCAAAGAATTGATTGAAAATGCAGTAGATGCTAATGCTACAGAAATAAAATTAATAATAAAAGACGCTGGAAAAACCTTAATTCAAGTAATTGATAATGGTTCTGGTATGAATATTATCGATGCAAGAATGTGTTTTGATCGCCATGCTACTTCAAAAATAAAAAATGCAGAAGATTTATTTGATTTACATACCAAAGGGTTTCGTGGTGAAGCTTTAGCTTCAATTGCTGCTATTGCCCATGTTGAATTAAAAACGAAACTAGCAACTGAAGAATTAGGAACACATATAATAATTGAAGGAAGTAAATTTACGTCACAAGATGTTGTTGTGTCTCCAACTGGAACTTCTTTTTCGGTCAAAAATTTATTTTATAATATTCCAGCCCGAAGAAATTTTCTTAAATCAGATACAGTAGAATTTAGGCATATTGTAGACGAGTTTCAGCGTGTAGCTTTGGCTCATCCAAATATTTGTTTCATTTTATATCACAATGGAGTAGAATATTTAAACTTACCCATTTCAAATTATAGACAACGTATTGTAAATCTTTTTGCAGGAAAAACCAACGAAAAATTAGTTCCTGTAACTGAAAATACAGATATAGTTGCAATTCACGGATTTGTTTCAAAACCTGAATTCGCCAAAAAAAATAGAGGGGAACAATTTCTATTTGTTAACGATAGATATATAAAAAGTGGTTACTTGCATCATGCGATTATGAATGCTTATGATGGTTTATTAAAAGAAGGAACACAACCTTCTTATTTTTTATATTTTGATGTACCAAAACATACCATTGATATTAATATTCATCCAACAAAAACAGAAATTAAGTTTGATGATGAGCAATCTATTTATGCAATTCTAAGAGCTAGTATTAAGCATAGTTTGGGTCAGTTTAATGTGTCTCCAATTTTAGATTTTGAACGGGATTCTAATTTAGATACACCTTATGAATATTCTAAAAAAGAAGCAGATATTCCAGTAGTTGAATTTGACACAACTTTTAATCCGTTTAAAAAATCTGATGATAAGCCTGTCCGTCAAGTTTACCAAAAAAAAGAAACGGCTAATTGGGAAAGTTTGTATGTTGGATTGACCGATGAATTTCAATCTAAAAGCAATCACTATGAAGCGGACGAAGTCGCTACTTCATTATTTGATGATGTAGAAGTAGATTCAGTAGTTCAAAAAAACTATCAATTACAGAAAAAATATATCATAAGTCCAATAAAATCAGGTTTATTAATTATTGATCAACGCAAAGCTCACCAGCGTATTTTGTATGAACAATTTTTGACAAATATTACTATATTAAAAGGAAATAGTCAGCAATTGTTGTTTCCTTTGTCAATTATAATGTCATCACACGAACTAGAATTGCTAAAAGAATTAAAAGTTCAATTAGAACATACAGGTTTTGTATTCGATAAATTCACAAAAGAAACCGTTATTTTTTCAGGAATTCCGACCAATGTTCAAGAAGGAAAAGTGCCTAGTTTGTTAGATGATTTAGTTAACGACTTGCAACAAGATTTTCCACAAAGTAGTTTTTCGCAAAATGATAGCATAGCTAAATCTATGGCAAATAGTTTAGCAATAAAAACAGGAACTTATTTAACACAGTTAGAAATAGACAACATGGTCAATGCTATGTTTGCTTGTAAAGATCCAAATATTTCACCTTTTCATAAACCAACATTCATCACAATAACAACGGATGATTTAGATAAACGATTTTCTTTATGATGAACATCACCGAAACAGTGAAACAGCTGTTGATAATTAACGTTTTATTTTTCATAGGAAGCCAATTTGTACCTGCTTCATATGATTTATTAGCTTTGCATTATTTTGAAAGCGATAAATTTAAGCTATGGCAACCATTAACTTCTATGTTTATGCATGGAGGTTTAATGCATATTGCTTTTAATATGTTTGCTCTGTATTCTTTCGGAAGTGCTTTAGAACATAGATGGGGTGCAAAGAAGTTTATCTTTTTCTACATTTCTTGTGGTTTAGGTTCAGCCGTATTATATTCTGCTTTTAATTATTATCAATTTCATGAAGCTATTCAACCCTTATTAGACGGTGGTTTGTCTAAATCAACGATTTTAGAAGCAATGAATACACAAAAATTCAATTCGTTTGATGGAATAATTTCTCAAGAACAATTTAATTCCTTTTCAAGTGTATTTTATGGAACAGCTGTTGGTGCTTCTGGTGCAATATATGGCTTATTAGTTGCGTTTGCTTTTTTATATCCAAATGCTGAGTTAGCTTTGATGTTTATTCCAGTTCCGATAAAAGCCAAATATTTTGTTCCTGGAATTTTAGTTATTGATTTAGTTTTAGGATTAAAAGGGAATTCGCTTTTTGGTGATGGTGGCACAGGAATTGCTCATTTTGCTCATTTAGGTGGTGCATTATGTGGTTTCATAATGATGTGGTATTGGAAGAAAAATCAATTTAACGATAACCGTTGGGATAGATAAGGATAATTAGATTTCAGAATATAAATACATGAATATTTTCCAAGATTTAAAAAATCAATATACAAATAACGGTATTGTTCAAAAACTTATTTTTTGGAACATAGGCTTATTTTTGTTGACTATTATTTTCTTTTATAATTTTAAATCGGGTGATTTTTCTTTTCCTAGTTGGGTTGCTTTGTATTCTTCATTTTCAGATGTACTAACAAAACCATGGACATTGATTTCTTATTTGTTTGTGCATTCAGGATTTATTCATCTATTGTTTAATATGCTGATGTTGCATTTTGTAAGCCGATTTTTCCTTACATTTTTTACTGAAAAACAATACTTAGTAGTTTATTTACTTGGAGGAGTTTTTGGTGGATTGGTATTTGTTACAATTTATTATTTTTTAGGAATAAGAATTCCAGTTGTTGGAGCAAGTGGTGCTATTATGACTTTATTAGTTGCAGCAACAGCTTATTCACCTTATTATATTTTACAAATTCCTTTGATTGGAAGAATAAAATTGTGGCATGTAACGGCTTTAATTCTTTTCATAGATATTCTGCAATTATTGTTGGTAAATACGGGTGGACATATTGTTCATCTTTCTGGAGCTTTTTTCGGTTTCTTATACGTATTTTTGTTAAAGAGAGGTACAGATTTAGCCAAACCTTTTTCTAATTTATCTTTTAAAAGACCTTTAAAAAAGAAAACACCTTTTTCAAAAGTTCATGTAAATAAAGCTGCATCAAACCTTTCTAAAGCTCCTAAAACAGATGTTGAGCAGAAAAAAGTTGATGATATTTTGGATAAAATAAGTAAATCAGGTTATGATAGTTTGACAAAAGAAGAAAAAGAATTTCTTTTTAAACTTGGAAAATAAGTAAGGATGAAGAACCAAACATGGTTAAGTAAAATTATGCGTTTTTTAAATATTGTACTAGTTATAGTTACAATACTTGCTTATGTTTTACCTTTTTTAGCACCCAAATTATTTCCTTTGTTAAGTGTGTTTACCTTGGTTTTGCCTCTTCTATTAATTCTGAATTTTCTGTTTTTTGTTTATTGGTTACTTCAATTAAAAAAATACACTTTCATTTCTGGAATTGTATTGTTATTAGGGATAACATTCATTAATAAGCTATATAAATTTTCTGAAACTAATTTGCCAGAATCAGAAAACGACTTTGTTATAATGAGTTATAATGTACGGTTATTCAATTTGTATGAATGGTTGCCCAAAAAAGATGTGCCAAAAGAAATTAATAAATTTATAGCTCAAGAAAATCCAGAAATATTATGTATTCAAGAATTTTCTCCTGTTGAGGCAATCAATTTTAGTCAATACAAATATAATTACATTAACGTAGAAGGAAGGAAAAACAAATATGGTCAAGCTATTTTTTCTAAATTTAAAATAATAAATGAAGGAGAAATTGCATTCCCACATTCCTCTAATAAAGTGATTTATGTAGATGTTTTAAAGAAAAAAGATACGATTAGAGTGTATAGTATGCACATGCAATCTGTAAAAATTAGTACAGATATAAATGAGAAAATTGATGAGGCAAAATCAAAATTTATTTTCAAAAGAATTAGTGAAGCTTTCACAGAACAACAACAGCAAGCAGAATTAATTAGGAAAAATGTAGAGGATTGTAAATTGCCAAAAATTATTTGTGGTGACATGAATAATAGTGCTTTTTCATATGTTTATAGATTAATTAAAAACGATTTAAAAGATTCGTTTGAAGAAGCAGGTTCAGGTTTTGGTAAAACCTATAATTTTAAATATTATCCAGCACGAATAGATTATTTATTAGTTGAAAAAGAATTCGCAGTGAAACAATACCAGTCATTTGATTCTTTTTTTAATAGTGATCACTTTCCGATTTCTACAAGATTAGAATTGAAAAAGAAAGACAAATAGTATTTATAAAGTTTGCTTTTTCAAATAATCAACAGCATATCTTCCTTCATTAAATAATAAATCTAGAATACTGAGATTATTAATAAAACCATGTTTGTCATCAAATACTTGAGTATAGGATTCTAATTGAGTAGTATCTTTTTTTCCATCGACTAAATAGCGTAAATCATTTTCGTTTTTAATAGTATGAAAATATTCTGTCGTTTTTGAAAAAGATAAATCAATTCCTAAACATGAATTTACGATTTCAAATGTTTCGAAATTTAAATCCATTAAGAATTTATATTACAACTGCAAGTTTTACAAAGG